>DMQP01000020.1 GCA_003455655.1 Treponema sp.
CTGACAACTCCTACACTTTCTTTACCATTTTATACTATCATCTCGTCGTCGTCGCCACCAAGAGCAAGATTGCCCGCCTGCAACGCAGAACAATCTGTCTCTATGGTTACCGGATGATGTAATTACACTATCATTTCATCATCGCCACCGCGGGCAATGACAACTTCACCGGAGTCTTCGAGGCGGCGGATGGTAGAAACAATTTTCTGCTGGGCTTCTTCAACATCTTTAAGACGAACAGGACCCATGAATTCCATATCTTCTTTTAACATACCAGCAGCACGCTTTGACATGTTGCGGAAGATTTTGTCTTGAACTTCGGCATCGACACTCTTGAGTGCTTTTGCAAGTTCCTGCTGATCGACTTCGCGCAGAACTTTCTGAATTGCACGGTCGTCCAGCATAACGATATCTTCGAAAACGAACATTCGCTTTTTGATTTCTTCTGCAAGTTCTGGATCGTCTTCTTCCAAAGTTTCGATAATAGACTTTTCAGAAGAACGATCAACCAGGTTAAGAATTTCAACAATAGAGTCAACACCACCTGCTGCCGTGTAGTCTTCGCTTGACAAAGTAGACAGTTTCTTTTCAAGAACGCGTTCAACTTCACGCAAAACATCTGGAGAAGTACGGTCCATTGTTGCAAGACGTTTTGAAACTTCAGGCTGAATTTCAGGAGGTAAGTTCTGCAAAATAACTGCGGCCTTTGCTGGTTCCAAGTAAGCAAGAATCAAAGCAATGGTCTGTGGATATTCCTGCTGAACGAAGTTGAGCAAGTGTGCAGGGTCAGTACGGCGAATAAAGTCGAAAGGACGAACCTGTAAACTTGAAGTAAGGCGGTTAATAATGTCGATTGCTTTTTGGCTACCCAAAGATTTTTCAAGCAATTCACGAGCATAATCAATACCACCAGAAGTAATGAAGTTTTGTGCCTGCATTAACTCCTGGAATTCTTCAAGAACTTGATCTTTAAAATCTGCATCAACGGTTTCAAGACGAGCAATTTCAAAGGTAAGGGTTTCAACTTCGTCTTCTCGTAAGTGCTTCATTATTTCTGACGAAACATCACTTCCCAAAGAAACAAGGAAGATAGCTGCCTTTTGGCGACCAGTTAAACTTTTATAGTCTTTTACGCCACCCTTTTTGCGTCCACCTGAGTGACCAGATTTATCTGTAGTTGCTGCTGCTGCGTCTGCCATCTGCTATTCCTCCATAAGCCATGTACGAATAAGCATGGCAACATCTTCGGGATGCTCTTTTGCGAGCGCAATTGCATTTTCTTGAAGTTCTGCACGACGCCTCTCTTCGACAGACATGGTAACTTCCACGCCCTGCTCTTTTGCGTCCCACAGAGCCTGTTCTCGTTCTGCTTGCTGCTTACGAAGCATTTCTTCTTCTCTAAGTCTTTTTCTTCTTTCAAGTTCACGAGAAATAAAGCGAACCAAAATAAAGAGAATAAGAACTGCTGCAACACCAATCAAAGAGAAGAGAATTGCATTACGAGTACGCTGAGCCTTACGATAGGCTTCATCTTCTGCAGCAAATTCTTCGGAACGGTCAAAGGCAATGTTAGTAACAGTAACAATATCTCCCCGTTCTCTGTTATAACCAATTGCACCTTGAACTAACTGAGTAATTTGTGCAAGATCTTCTTCTGAAACAGGAGTATAAGAACGTTCAAAGGCACCCGTTTCTGTCATTTTGGGATTACCCTTTTCGTCATACACTTTACGCCAAGTACCGTCAACGTTAACAGAAACGGTTACACGATCGATTGAGGGGCTTTCGACCGTAGAAGAGTTTATTTGTCCTATAGCGTAATTTCGTTTAACACCAGCTTGCGTTGTCTGACTAATCATGTTTGACATGTCGCTAATTACTGGAGGATTTTGACCTGAAGTTCCGGCAGGACCTTCGGGATTGTAGCCAGTACCAGTTTGAGTAATATCAACTGTCTCTTCAGAAACAAGAGCTGACTCGCGAATATCACTGTCGTCGTAAACAGTATCTGCATTGTCTTCTTTCATGACAAAAGGAGTGTATTTTAATTCTGTGCTTTGGCGTTCAGACATATCCATGTCGATTTTCATATTAGCAATGCGAACACGGTTAGTGGTGTAGATTGCACGCAAAGCATCAAGCACTTGACTTGAATATTCTGTTTCGAGTTTAAGAATAAGGCGTTGTTGTTTTTGAATATTTGTAAGACGGTCTGCTTCTGCCATACCTTCCCAGTCGTTAATTTCTTCGTTAGTAGAACCGTCAACGATTGAAAGATTTTCTTCGGTAAGACCTTCAACACTTGTCATAATCAAATGCTGAATTCCTTTAACTTGAGAACTTTTGGTAAGCACATCTGAGTTGGGTTCAGCATACAAAATAACACTTGCAGTAACAGGACGCTGTTCACTACGGAACAAGGTTTCGTCTGGAAGAACCAGTTTTACTTCTGCACGAGCAATGCCAGACAACTGTTCAAGATGTTCTTTTACAGCAGCTTGTGTTACTCGAAGCCATTTTGTTTTGTCGTCAAAGTCATTGCGTGACCATGAAGTTGTATCAAGCAGAGAGTAAACATCTACATTCGTCGGTTCGTAACCTTCAGCAATAAGTTGTGAACGGTAGCGTGCAGCAGTTGCTCTGTCTTTTACAGAAATATATCCGTCTGCAGAGACATAGACTTCTACATTGTCTTTTTCAAGGCGAGAAATAATGCGTGAACGCTGAACTTCGTCGGTAATTGGCTGATTGTACAGTCTAACGGTGTCAGGTTTTGCAGAAAGCGTTGCCAAAAGAATAATTGCAACAACAATGACAACGACAATTGCACCCAGAATGAGCTTCTGCACGAGGCTCCACTTCTGCCACATTTCCTTAAGATTTTGCGCAGTTTTTTTAAACCATTCGTTCATCTTCCCCTCCCGAGAACGAATTAACAGAGAATGACCGGAACATATTTCCCACAGTATGTAACCGGTTGTATTTAGGTAGGCACTTTAGAATACCCATCAGATTCAAAAATGCATAGCATGCCCTAAATTCTACACTATTATAGCACAGCATGTAAAATTTGAAAAGCCCTAAAAGCCTTTTTTTTAAGAAAATTATCGAGTAGTTGACAGTTCGTTCCAACCAGAAATAATGCGGTCAATAACCGTTTGTGCCAGGCTAAGAGACATTTGAGCCTTTGCCATTGCAGTTGTTACATCGTGAATGTCTATGTCTTCTTCGCCAGTAAGAATTTTTTCGCTCATTTTAGAAGATTCCAACTGCTGTGAATTCATTTGATCCATAGCTGAAAGAAGGAAGGTTTCGAAATCTGATTTTTTCTTTGTTGATTTAGTTTCGCTTGTGCTGCCAGGCTGAACAGAAGTAAGCGGAGCAGTCCCGATGTGTGCCGGATTAGTGCGCGTTAACTCCATTGTACTGGTCAAGAAATTCATGTTCATGTTGTTCCCCCTAGGATTCCACCTGAATTGAATTCTAACGCTTAATGCAGAATAATGCAAGCCTTTAAAGCAAGGGCGGCATGCCTGTTATAAAAAATTTTATGAACCGATTTGCAGTGCGGCGCTAAACATTTCTTTGCTACCCTGAATAACAGAGGCATTAGCTTCGTAAGCGCGACTTGCAGAAATCATATCAACCATTTCGTTGACAATGTTTACATTTGGATATTCGACATAACCCTTGTTGGGTCCAGACTGAATTGCATCAGGGTGACCAGGATCATAAACCATGCGCCCCTGTGTTGTGTCAGAAGTAATTGCCTTTACGCGTACTCCCTGACCAGGACCATTGTCATCGCTTGAAAGCACAAAGGGTGAACGCAAAACCGGATGTTCTGATGCTATGGGTTCAACAATAACAGTCTTTTTGCGATAAGGACCACCTTCTTGAGTGCGTGTGGTAGAAGCATTTGCGATGTTGTCTGCAAGAACATCTTGACGAGTGCGTTCCATGCTCATTCCAGATGCTGCTATGTTAATGCTTGTAAAAAGTCCCATATTTTACCCCTTAGCTATTAGCCTAACTTCTGCATTGCAGTTTTTACTTGAGAGAACTCAAAGTTTTCAAGGCGTGTCAAAAGTTCATATTCCATCTGAAGTTGAACAATGTTCATAGCTTCTTCTTCGGCGTCTACATTGTTACCGTTTGCATCTGCGGTAGTAAGAAAGTCTGTTACACGACGAGGCTCTACACTGCGCCAGTCTTTGGGCTGAGCACTTTGAATGTGGCGGGAATCGGTTGTTATCATGTGAAATGCTTCGTGGTCGTTGTCGCGACTCTGGAAAGCACGAGACAGTTCGCTTTCAAAGTTGACATACTGTTTTTTGTAGTTAGGTGTTTCACTGTTAGCAAGGTT
>DMQP01000149.1 GCA_003455655.1 Treponema sp.
GATGCCTCAAATCTTACCCTTTTGTCTTTTTGTTCAGCAGTATTATTGATATTGTATGTAACTTGACTTTGGTGTTACGGTAATGGTTACGCGACGGTTTTGAGCTCTTCCTTCTGGGGTCGAGTTGTCTGCCACCGGTTGTGTTCCACCGTAGCCTTTGTAAGTAAAGAGTGAACGATCAAGTCCTTGTGCAACGAGAGCTTCTATAATTGCTTTTGCACGTTCTATACTTAACTGCATTTGTCCGTTGGGTTTATTAACATCTGCAGTATGTCCTTCAACCAAAATTGAATATTCATTCATTACCAGATAGCGCTTTAACGACTCTGCAATTTCAATAATGCGAGGCTGTTCTTCGGGAAGCAATTCTGCGCTGTCTGCAACAAATTTAAGATCTCCCAGTTCAAAACGAATTCCTGGAGGTGCATCAACAACAATAGTGTCGGGAATAAGTTCTTTGGGGAAATTTTCCTGAATCTGATTAAGTGAAATGTAGTAAGACAAATCTTTTCGTGGCGCACTTACTGCATGACTTAATTCATCACTGTCTACCAGTATGACAACTTTTCCTTGACGCAATAAATCTCTGTTTTCTTTTACGCTCATAATGCGGAGGTAGTCGCTTTGAGAAATAACAGGATCACATCGGTTAACACCATAGACAGCTCGTGCGGTAATCCACAGGGGATCTGAACCTACGCGGCTTTTGTAATCGGCAGGTTTGTCGCTTGAACCGTATTGCACAATTCCTGTTTGAATTGCAACATTTGCATCAACCATATTGCGTTCGTAGAGTAAGTCCATGTCTTCGGTATAAACTTTGGGAAAAAGACAGGGGGAGACTTTGCTAGAAATAAATTCATTTTTAACAGGAAGTGTTCCTCGTGCGTCAATAATAATTCCACTGTAAGCGCGAGAAGCAACTCTAGTGATGGGCTGTTGAGGAGTGTAGGGAGTTTTGTGCTTTACCAAAAGAGCGCCAATGTTTTGTAATTGCAGAGAATGTTGTGTTTGTAATTTTTCTCCGCCTGAAGCAAAAACAGGAGGTGTTTGTTTTCCCTGGCTTATAAGAATGGTCAGTTCTTCAAGTGTAATGGTTCCCGACAAAACAAGATCGCCCAAAGTGTTTACATCATCAACATAGATGGAAAGGAGAGGATTTTTTATAAGTTTTGGCAGATTCATTTGAATTCGGTCTACAGCCGAAGCTTTTCCACTGGGAATAACGATACCTGCTTTTTGAATGTCTAAATCAACAGATGAACTAAAGGTTCCTTTTCCCCAGTGAATAAAACTTTGAGAAGACATTACTGAATTTTCAGGATTTGCATTTCCGCTTGCAATGGCTGCTTCTTCTGCAATCATTTCTTCTTCTTCGGGTGTAAGTCGATACTGATTAAAATACTGTTGAGATGCTGATGGAAAGCATACTGCTAATGCAAGCACAAAACTTGTAAAAAACACCTTTACTTTTGACTGGATAAAGCCTTTCATTGATCGCACGACTCCTCATTTAAAAATCGGCACAATTACCTTCTGTCCTATAGATAAAATTCCATTTTCTTTGATATTGTTTACTTCACACAAATCTGCAACGGTAACACCATATTTTCTAGAAATGCCCCACAGTGTGTCTCCCTGGCTTACCGTGTAAATAAGTGCATCTGTTGCAACACCCGCATCTTTGAGTGCTTCTTCTGCTTCTTCTGCTTTTCCTGCTGGTAAACGAAGTTGATACTTTGCTCCAGCGGGGGTACAATTTCTAAACAGCGCAGGGTTTAAGCGAGTTACAGTTTCTTTGTCTATGCCCGTAAGGTTTGCAATTTGATTTATGCTGAACATGCCAGCGACCGTTACATAGTCAAAGCTTTCGATTGCTGTTCCGTCAATAAGATGATTTGCTTTTGTTACATCATCTAAGCCGTAGTATTCAGCATTTTCGACTAAATCGGCAATAGCAAGTAGTTTGGGAACATAAAGAGCTGACTGTTGACTCAAGAGGTTGTGTTCCGCTAGGTACCAAAAGTCTTTTCCCTTGTTACGCGAAAGAATGCGTCTCATAGCTCCTGCTCCACAGTTGTAAGCGGCAAGTGCAAGGGCCCAGTCGTTAAACATTTGGTAATTGTCTTTTAGTTTTGCAATAGCCGCATCGGTAGATTTCCAAGGGTCATAGCGTTCGTCGTACCAGGCATTTTTTGTTAAAAAGGGAGACATGCTGTTTTCCATGAATTGCCACAAACCGATAGCTCCCGAACGAGAGACGGCTCGAATACGGTAATTAGATTCAACAATGGGGAGGTATTGAATAACAGAAGGTAAACCTGCTTCTTCAAGTTTTTGCCGAATGTAGGGGCGATAGGGTGCTGAATCTATAAGCGCTTGCACTAACTGTTGGCGTCCGTGTGCAGTTAAATACTGATTGTGAAATCTTTGACACAGAGCATGGTCTACGCCTTCGATATCAAGGGGCTTACGATTAATTTCTTTTGCTTCGACTTCTGTAAGTAGTTCGTCTTGAACTGGTTCTTCTGTTTGGACTTCTTCTGCTTCAACAATGTCTTGAGAAAGGCTTTCTATAAGTTCAAGAAAATCGTCTTCGGTAAGCAGAACAGGTTCTTCAATAGATTGACTTACTGCAAGAGAAAGAAAAAAAAGTGTGCTTGCCAGCAGAGAAAAAATGCGTTTAAGCGTCACAGCTTTTCACCAAAGTAAATGCCTGCCCATTCCCAGCGTCCGTGAATGTCAGGGTCAGCAGGAAAGTTGACTTTGCGGAAATATAAGTACCATACGTTAATGTAGTTACTCCAGCCAGTTGTGCGAAGGTATGCTTCTGTTGGAGAAGAAGATTCGTCTAGTTCGGCACTGTAGTAAATGCGTTGACCTACCATGTAGCCTCGCATTGAAAAGTTTACCTGTGCATTTTCGTCTGTAGCGCTTTGTCTCCAAGACATGGCAAAGAAATTTACTTTTGATTTGTAGCTGTCCAATGCTCCGTAGTTGTAGTTGGAAATTGCTTTTTTTACGGCAGCTACCAGTGCATCCAGCGTTTCAAAGGTCCAGTCTTTGGGCGAATCGTTAAAGTCTATAAGCTGCTTTGCAAGAAGATATGCGTTGGGGTGACTGCTAATTTGTATGGTTGCAGCATCGTCTTGTTCCAAAAAGACGGTAAGCGTTTTTATTGCTTGGTCCCAGTCACCTTCTGCTTCATACTCCAAAGCAAGACGGTAATACAGTTCGGTAAGATTTACTTCATCTGGGAAACTGTCTATAAGCTGATTAAAATAGACAATGCGGTTTGCTGAAGAAGAGCTAATCTGAATTAAATGTTGCAAGCACAAAAAGTGTACTGATTTTCCCTGAACGGTTAAGTCGGGGTAGTCGTTTATAATTCGTTCAAAATAGTATTCGGCAACAGGTGCGGCATCGCTTTCTAGGTAAGCGTGTGCAGTCATAAGCAGCCAGTATGCGTTGTAAGGATCTTCGGGATGAGTGTTTACCCAGTCGGTTAAAAACAGTTCGAGGTTTGCATAATCTTTTACGGCAAGCATGTTAGTTGCAATGGTGTTTACAATACCGTATCGTTCTTCTTGCGAAAGATTTGCTGTTTCTAAAAGAGAGCGCAACTGTTCTTGCTTTGAGTCTTTTGAAAGACTGGGGTTTGAACAAGAAGAAAGTGCGAGAACAGACAGTGTGCAGAAAAAGGCAAGTAGAATAACGTGTTTTTTTACCATAGAATAATTGTAGCAGACATGAAAGTAAATGTAAATGCCAGTACAAAAAAAGCTACCTAGTGACAAGACCCAAAAGTTAGTGTATTCTATATGATATGAAGAAATGGCTCAACAAATTCGTTAAAGTTCCTCTGACTAAACAAAATATATTGTTTGCAGTTATTCTAGGAGCAGGACTCTTGCTTTTAGTTTTGGGCATGTGCATGCTTACCCTTAAATCTTTTGAAGCACAGACAACCTTTTTACCTGTTTTGCTGATGGTAGTGGGCTCTCTTACGCTTTTTGTTGGTCTTGCGCTAATGCAAAGTGGTGTTGCACTTTTTGTAGGTCTCTTTTTTCTTCTTACGGGAATTATTTCGCTTTTAGTTACGGCACAAGTTCTTCCTGTTACGATGAAACAGATTTGGCCTGTCTTTGTCATTATAGCTGGTGTGTGTCTGCAACTTGCAAGCATGTATTCAACACAGCGAGTTCGTTCTGTTTACTTATTTCCGTCAATCGTGCTCTGTGTTTTGGGCGCTTGTTTTTTACTATTTTCTTTTAACATCATTACCGATTCTTTGGTTCGTGTCATTGTTCTTTGGTGGCCGCTTCTTTTGATTGCGATTGGTGTCGTGCTTATTGTTCTCTTTTTGATTCAACAGTTACATCATTCAGATTTTCCGTACATGGCCGATGATTCATTAGTGGAGACTGACGAAGAGTGATTTGCGTTAAACGCAAAGTGGCAGAATTTTTTTTCTCTCTTGCTTTGTGCATTGGGGTGTTGTCATGTGCATCAACTCCTAAGCCTTCTGCACCCGTCGAAGAAACAGAACCTGTGTTTGAAGACGAAGAACCCTATGTTCCCTCTGCAGAAGAAACCGTAAGCATTCCTATTCCCAAACAAACATCTCGGTCTTATTTTTCTACCATCAGTTCGAGCATTATGACTCAAGTAGAAACAGGTTCGCCTTCTTCACTGAAACAAGCGGCACTGGCACTCAGAAAAACAGGCAACGAAGGTTACGAAGAAAACGAAAAAGTTCTTTTAGTTACCGTTTCCGAAATGCTTACTTTTGCCTATCCCTCACAAAATGTTAACTGGGAACTACCTTCTGTAGACAGAAGCAACTCTTACATAGGAGCGCTTGATTCTGCTCGCAACAGTATTTACGATTCTAGTACCGGTAATACTGATTTTCTTACACTGGTGCTTCCTTCTTTTGTTCTTTTAAAAGAGAGTGTATCTTCAAATTATTATGATATGGCAGAATCTGCTTTGACACAGGCTTTACAAAAACGCAAAGATTCAGTTATTGCAAATTATCTTATGGGTTTACTGCAAGAAAAAAAGGGTAGTGAAAGTCTTGCTCTTACTTACATAAAAACTGCATACAACGGAGCAAAAGATTGTGTTGAAATAGCTCGTAAGCTTGCAGATTTAAGTTATAGAACTGGAGACTATGCTCAGTCTTACGCAACGGTTCAAACATTTTTAAAAACCTATCCCACAGACAATGCACTGCTTTCGGTTGGTGCAAAAGCGGCTTATGCTTTGGGTAAACTTGATGAAGCCGAAGAACTTGCTCTTAAAGCAAATCAAATTGAAGGTGACAATTTAGATTATGTTTTGTTGCGTGCACAAATCCTTATGAAAAAGGGTGATTACATAAAAGCATCTTCTTTACTCGATGTTTATTCGCGCACAAACAGAACTTCTCGTGACTATTTACTGTTGCGTTCTCAGCTGCAACTTGAATGGAACAAGAGTGCAACGAATGCAGCAGAAACTATTTCGCAAGCACTTGCGCTCTATCCTTCTGACAGTGATGTTTTGCTTCGTGCTGCAGAAATTGCCTCTGCGTCAAATTCTTCTGTTGGCGGAAAAACAGCATTGCAACTTGCCAATGCCGTTCTTGAAAAACAAAGTGAAAATCTTACGGCTTTAAGCATAAGCATTACAGAGCAAGTTAAAGCTGGTCTTTGGTCTTCTGCTTATTCATTAAGTTCTCGTCTTATTGCAAAAAGCGATGCTCCTGTAAGTGCTTCCCATACTCATGTAGAAATTTGTATTTCCTTAGGCCGAACTGAAGAAGCGTGGAATTTGGCTTCTCGTTTGTATGAACAAAACAAGTCAGACGAAACCTGTCAACAGACTTACATAAAAGCACTTATTGCAACTGGTCGTAACGAACAGACTTCCCGTTTAATAGATTCGCTTTTAAATGGTGCCAGTGCCCGAATGAAAAGCTTTCTCTACTACCAGAGGAGTCGTCTTGACGCTACCGAAGAAGCAGTCCTTGCCGATTTGCGTTCAAGCCTTACTGCTAACCCCCGTAACGAAGATGCTTTGTACCGTTTGTACGAACTGTATTACCAAAAGTCTGACTGGCGGCGTGCTCAGTATTACTTAAAGCAAGTGGTAGCTCTAAACCCCAACGATGCCCGCCTCTTGCGCCTGAATGCAGAACTGGACACTCTCTTGGGACGCTAGTTCTAGAAAAATTTTAACTGGCAAATTGAGGGCACGGTGCTAAGATATAAGGTCACGGAGGGGGAAAGGTGACGCCGGAACATCT
>DMQP01000055.1 GCA_003455655.1 Treponema sp.
ATGCCTCAGGAATCAACACTTAAGGTTTTCCGCGAACTGGGACTTATGCTCTTTTTGATTGGAGCAGGTGTTGCTGGAGGAGCAAGCTTTGTCAAATACTTCGAATGGGTATACTTCATCTACGGAATTATTATGACAATGCTTCCAATGATTATTGGTTACATCTTTGCAAAGTATGTTCTTAAACTGAACTTGTTGAACAACTTGGGTTCAATTTGTGGAGGCATGACATCAACTCCTGCTTTGGGAACATTAATTTCTACAGCGGGAACAGAAAAAGTTGCAGGCGCTTACGCTTCAACATATCCCATTGCACTGGTTGCAGTAGTCATTGTTTCTCAAATGCTTATCATTCTGTTCAGATAGTCTAACTTTGAACACCAAGGGCTAGTCCAACCGACTAGCCCTTTTTTTTACACTAAAGTAAACAAAAAAGCCGTCCCTCTCGGAAAAAAAATCCTTTTTGCAATTAGTTTGACACACGCAAGAAAAACCTAGTTTATTATATAAACTAGGTTTTTCTTGACGACAAAAAATAAAAGGCTACCCGTTAGAGTAGCCTTTTATTTTTTGTCACATCTCCTGTGGGAATTGAACCCGCGTTGTCGGGATGAAAACCCGATGTCCTAACCACTAGACGAAGGAGACTTAAGATGATAATACTATATCGAAATACAAAAGTTTTGTCAAGCGGTCAAAGACAAATTTTATAAAGACATATCAAATTTTTTCATAAGCTTTGAACGCAAAAGCTGAGCATCTTCAGACTTAAGCCCAAGACGGTCTGCTGCATCCAAATCTGCAAGCGCTTTTTGGTAGTCGCCTAAATTAAAATACGAAAGCGCTCGTCGGTAATAAACATGACTATGATATGCATTAAGTTCAATTGAAGCATCAAAACTTTTAATTGCATCTTTTTCATTACCTTGCACACTGTATACAATACCTTCGTAATAATAGGCTCTAAAGTTTTTAGGATCTTGTGCAATACTCTGCTTAAAGTCGGCAAGGCTTTCGTCATAGCGGTTTTGTGCAAAGTATGCCATACCTCGGTGCTTAAGAATTACCGACTGAACAATTGCTGGTGGCTGTGGAGTCGATTCCAAAATTTGTGTGTAAATATGAACAGCCTTCTGTAAGTTACCTGTGTTGTGTGCATGAAGCGCTTCAAGCACTAAATCATCTATCGTACCCTTTGTGTAAGGAGAAGTGTCAACAATTGATTCGGGAGGAGGAAGTGGCGCCTGTTGCTTTGCGTCATGCTGTGTTTCTCCAGTAACAAAATCTGCTTTTTCGTAGAAAGTATTTCGTCTAAAGTCAAGTTCGTTTTGCAGTTTTTTCTGATAGTCACGAATTTCCTGAAAAATAATGTCTGCCAAAGTAAGACTTGCATTTATGGAAGCAAGTTTACGGCGCAAAGGTTTGTCAAAGGGATTAAACTCTGATTTATAAATAAGCTCGTGTTCTACTTCTGCCCAAGCATCTTGCAAAATGGTGCGTATTTGAATTTCTACAACGGTATCAGCAGGCAGTTGCGGTTCTGCGAGTGTGGGCATACACTCTTTAGGAATTTTTACCAGCACATGTACTGACTCATAACCAAACTCTTTAACCGTCTGATCATTTCCCTTGCGCTCTATTTCGGTAACATCAAAGGCTGCCTGTAACTGCTTTTCTACAACATCAAGATCTTCTAAAAAGGCACATATAACACGAATACCAATCATATCGGTAAGGGGAACTAAGGTGCGTGATGCTGCATCTTCCGATTTTTTTCTGAGAATTTTTTTATAATAACTGTCAAAAGATTTAATACGAGATTTATAAGTTGGATTTGAGGGCAAAGAAATGACGGTCTTTAACTTTTGTTCCATCAATTCAAGAACCTGCATAAACACCGGCTGATAGGAGGCATACAGATTTCTCATTGCTTCTTTTGCGGGTAATTGTTGTGTAGATTCCATTTTACTTTCCGTACCAACTAAACTTTTCAATAAAAAAAGCCGTTCAAGTTGAACGGCTGTGTTTGACAGACTGAAAGCCCAATCGACTTACAGTCCGTCTGAAAACTTTGACGATTACTGCTGAGAACCAGCGTTCTTGTAGTCGTCTGTATCAAAGAGTTCGTCTGCTGTAGACATCTTTGTGCGTTCGATAACACGGTTAACCTGCTTGTTACCAAAGCGACTGATTTCTGCAGCCTGGCGCTCTTTTTCTTTCTGTGTGATGATTCCCCACAGATCTTCTTCGTCGATGTCACGGTCAGCAGTAAGAACTGCCAAGTCATAGATAACGCGAACGTCTTTGAAGTATCCTACGAAGTCTGCACCAATGTCAGCTGCGTCGCGGCAGATCTGGAAACCAGAGAACTTAACAAAAGGAACTCCACGAGGATAGATAGGATAAATGCGGATTTCGCGAGTACGAACTTCTGAAATGTAATCAGGGTTGTTCCATACAAGTGTCTTCCATCCGTCAAATTCCAAAGTACCCATGTAGTAGCGGCGTTCAACATTGTCGTTGTCGGTAAGCAGAACATAGAGTGAGTGGGGGAAGTTGTCTCCCATTGTTGTTACTGAAATTGATTTGATAGTTCCAACATTGTGGATAAGACCGTAACCTTCGTCAGCATTCTGTCCTTCGAACAGATATTTACCCTTCTGCTCTGCAGTGGGTTCCTGGCGGTTACCGTCAGCATCGTTATCTGAAAGTGGCTCATAAGCCTGAATCTCGAAGGGAGGAACAATTTTTGCGTTTGCATTTGAATTCCATGTGGGGAACAGGATGCGAACACCCATAACGTCCTTACCTGCAAAGGGAACTTCTGCACTTTCTTTAACAGGAGCAGCCTTTACAACTGACAGACCCTTAGACTGCACATTCTGAGCAGAAGAGTTAAGAACAACTTCCCAGTTAGGCAGAGCGAGAGAAGTCTTCATCAATGACTTCTGATCATCAGTGAAAGAAGCACCTGCGGCAATTGAATAGTCCATCACAGTACGGCCGTTCTCCGTGGCGTTTCCGTTTTCGTCCATGACGCAATCAGCTTCAAGATTGGTGAAGTCAATGAGCGTCTGTGTCTTTGCGAATGCACTTCCAGCCAAAAGCATGGCAGCTGCAGTCAACATTACAATTTTCTTCATTCGAAGCTCCTTCTTATACGCTTTGATGTAGCCTTGTACAATATAGTATCTAACAAGTCGGGTTTTTTGTCAACGGCTTTTTTTGCTTTTTACGCAAGTTTTTTTGACCTTAGAACCCTACCCTTCGACCTGTATACTGTCAATGTACACCTCTACAGTATCAATATTTGTGAAATTCCTCACAATATTCCGTTTAAGCATAGATATGCCTGTCTTTATATCGGCACATTCTTCTGAAAAGAACAGTGCGTTTTTAGACAGACCTACATATACTTTTCCGTCCTTAACAATGCAGAATTCAACTGCGGTACCTTTAGCAAACAAAGGCAAAAAACGGTTGGTACGAGGACCCAACACTAAGGATTCAGTAAAAGCACGAACTTGCTGCTGATTATCAGGCTCTTTGGAAACCAGGCGAGTCTCTGTATACACTTTATCTGAACCATATTCACCAAAAAACATAACATAAGGGTGCCAGGGGTTATGCATTGCATACAAAAGGGCACTTACAATAAAGGCAAGTCCTAAAATGAAAAGAGGAATTAGAAAAAGCTGTTTTTTTACGCTTTCTTTCACAAGTTACTCCAAAACCCAAAGACTTACATTCCGGTAAATCCGCGGGAACGTTCAAAATGCGTTACAAACGCAGCAAGCCCATTATATATCCCAAGGCTCAGTTTCTGCAAGTAGGTCTCATCTATAAGTTGCAGAGCTTCTTTTTCGTTAGTTAAAAATCCTGTTTCAATAAGAACACTGGGCATATTTACATTACGAACAACAAACCATTCTTCTGCTTTTATGCCACGAGAATTACTCAGATTTCCCACTTGAGCACCAATTCCATCGAGAATAAAGTTAGCAATAAGCATAGACTCTGTAGTAAATTCTTCTTCCATCATGTCGTTAAGAATTGAATTGACGGTTGAGTCTCCAGATAAATCTTCATTCAAAACTTGACGGCGGTAACCAGGATTAAGATACCAAACTTCATAACCGCTTGCTTTTTTGTCGAGACTTGCATTCACGTGAACAGAAACATACAGTATTGCTTCGTTAGCAGAAAGTTTTACCGAATTAGCAATTTCAGTGCGCTGTTCAAGAGATAAAAACACATCGGTACTTCGTGTCATAAGAATGCGCTTATCTGGATACGCTTTTTTAAGACGGTCGTACAAAAGAAGTGCAACATTTAAGTTTATGTCTTTTTCGTTAACCGTAACTTTTTTTCCGCCAACAGTATAGCTTGCATTTGCTCCGGGGTCTTTTCCGCCGTGACCTGGATCTATAAGAATTGCTCCAATGCGATACTGAGCTGCGTTTGTTTCTGTCTTAAAGAAATTTTCTGCTGATGTCAAAAAGGCTTTTGTTACCATAAGATTTCCGTTTTGAACAAGGGGTGCATCGACAGAACGAATATGTGTATAATCTTCAAGAACAAAATCATCTCCCGCCTGGAATGCAATCTGATGTCCGTTCTGTTCAAGAATTCCACACAAAGCAAGGGGATCCCAGTACAAAGTCATACCTGATTGAGCAGACGCTTCGCTTAAATTAACCAGTGCAGAAGTTTGCGCAAAAGTATGTGCTGCAAAAAAGAGACTTACAAAACAAAGACAGATAGCAAGGCGGAAGTACTTTTTCATTTGTTCCTCCGAGAATGTCGGGCTGTTTTTTGTTCAAGTTGGAAAGAAGTGTCATCTGCAACATAGAGAGCGCCCTGAATTCCTCCGCGAATAAGAGCAGACCAAAATCGTTTTGCATTTAACACAGGATGTTGGGGACAAATTTGGTCAAAGAGTCTAAGCGTTTGCTTTAAGCTTCGGTGATTACAATCTTCTAAACTGTCTGCAACACTTTCTAAGACAGAAGGTAATTGCGAAAGAACAGGACTGTCTTGTTCAATATCAGGCAAAGATGAAAGTGAATCAACAAAATTTTGTCTAAGCGTTTCTTCAAGCGTAAAGAGAGAGGGAGGGAATCCCTTTTCTGATTTAAGCACTTTACCTGCAAGGAAGGCATCTGTTTCTTGATTAGGAGCTTCAAGACGAAGCACAAAACATGCGGCACAGGTTTGGCTTGCATTAACGGCAAGTTCTCTTGTGGGAGCACGAGAAATAGCATTACCGCATTTTTCTACATTGTTACGAGGGAAGACAACTTCACTACCCTCTTTTGCTCTAAGGAATGTATCTTGTACAAAGGGAACAGCGGTTGCCTGCTCTGCTCCATACACTTTTTTTACAATTCCCGGAACAGAAAGCCATGCTCTTTCTGCACTCACTTGCTGACAGGGAACTTCATAAATACCAAAAGGAACATCATGTATGGCAAGGGGGCGACGGTGCTGTAACAAATCCTCGGGTTCACGACCAGTTGCAATTAACAGCGCTTGTTTCGTTAAGTTAAGCGAAGAAGCATAAGGATATGTCCAACCAGACATATATCCTCCCGAAAGACGAGCTGCAATTTCTCCAATCATGGGGCCTTTTTCTGTGTATTTGATATCAGCTTTTGCAACTCCGTTAGTAAGACCCAGTGCTTTTATGCCTCGAGCAAAACATGCAATGAGTTCTGCCTTTACGTTTTCATCTGCTGATGTTGGCATAGTGTGACCCATTTCAATAAAGTAGGGTTCGTAAAAAATATGGCGGTCTGCAAAACCGGTGATGGTAAGTGTATCATGATACACAACTGCATCAATGGAATACTCAGAGCCCATCATGTAATCTTCAAGAATAGCTCGCCCACTCCGAGAAGCTCTGACTGCTTCTTCTACAGCAGGAAGAAACTCTTCTTTACTGCGAATCATACGACAACCGCGCGCTCCCATATTGTCTACGGGTTTAACAACAGAAGGAAAAGTAAGTTCGTCTAATTTTCCAGATGCAATAAACGATGCAATTTCTGTGCGAGAAATTTGTGTAAAGTGAGGAGAAGGAACAGCAGCTTCTTTGAAACAGGTTCGCATGGCAATTTTGTCGCTTGCATTTAATGCAGCTTGGTAAGAATGTTGTTTTGGCAAATGACATTTTTCTGCAACATAAGAAACGGTGGTCGAAAAATCGGTTCCTGCGGTAAAAACGCCTGCAAGCTCAGAACCGAGCGACTGTGCAAGGGCAAGGACTGCATCTTTGTCCTTTAAGTCAATGGGCTCAAAGCGGTCTGCAAAGGGAACACATACTGCATGCGGATTTGCATCAACAACAACAGCCTTGTAGCCCAAAGCTTTTGCTGCTTCGATTGAAGGCTTTTGCATGAGGCCTGCTCCCAAAATAAGCACACAACTATTCTGCATCATATAGCACTCCTAGTCCAAATCTGCGGTTTTACGGCAATAGACTTCAAATGTATCTCCAAGGTTAAAGAGATGACTTGCGGCTCCCAACATATTGTATTGGAGAGAATTCTTTTTCCAGCCATGTTTTTTTGCAGAAGGGAATCGTTCAGGATGAATTCCTGTTGAAACCGTTTTTACTACAGAAAAACCATAGCGCTTCAAAATAGACTGAGCTCGAGCTGGTTCCCACAGGGTATAATGGTCTGCGGGACTTTGGGTAAAGAAAGAACGCGTATTGTATTTTCCACTTACGCCAGAAGCTGACGGTGTACTAAAGGCAAAGACACCACCCTTTTTTACCAAACGAGAAACAGCTTTAAGCACACTATCTAAATCTTCAAAATGTTCAATAACGTACCACATAGTTACGGCATCAAACTGCTGAATACCAAATTCTCTTCCGGGATCAAACTGAGGAAATGAAGAACATACTGCTGGATATTTAAGGGATGTCTGAACATATTCCACAGCATCTTTTGAAACATCAATGCCAAAGACTTGCCAACCACTATCATTTGCTGCATCCATAAAGGGTCCCATTGCACAGCCAATATCAAGTACCGTTGGAGTTACTGGAGAATGCATTCTGCGGTATACATAATCTATAAGTCCAACACGGCGCACTCCCTGAGCTTTAATTGACGCAAAATCATCAAGATAGGTTTTTCCATACTGCTTTTCGTAATCTTCAAAAAAGTATGCGTGATTGTATTGGGTTTCTTCAGACTGTAAAGTCCATGCCATATAGATCATGCCACAATTCTGACAGCGACGGAATGTTCTTTCGGGAGTTCGAGCTACAACAGGGTCTCGGTGACTAGAAAAAGTTCTACAGACAGGGCAAGAAATGCGACGACCTTGAGACAGACGAACAACAAAATCGGTAAGCGAAAGATTTTTCTGTTCAACAGGACGGAAGAGTGACTGTGGATTTGAAACTGCCTGTTTTACAGTCGATTCATTTACAGAAGCAGCAGGAATACAGGTAAAGCCATAGGTTTTTGCAAGGTCTTCGTGTAAAGCGGTCGTTCCCAAAAGTAAGACTGCACAGCCAGCATTTGCAGCTTCAAAAGCAGTAAATCCGTAATGAGTTACCACTAAATCGTAGGAAGCAAGTTTTTCACGCAAATTTTCTACAGGAGGAATAACTTTTACGAATTTGCTGATGTCTGCGTTTAAGTTTTCTTGCATAAGAATTGCATTTTCTTGCGAAGAGGCAACAGCAGTTACATACATTCCCGTACGAGCAAGGGCAACGGTTGCGGGAACAGTAAGGCCAGCAGGATCTTCTCCGCCAAGAACAACAATTGCCGTATGAAGAGCGGCTTCTTTTGCACTTTCGTTTCTGCGGTTTTGTGGAAGCGGAATAAAAGCACTTTCGGTACGGTTTGCTTCACGACTAAGCCCTACTGAAGGAATAATGTCCAGTAAGTAATCAACATAACTTGTATCGAGTCTGCCTTCGTCTAAAGCAGCAATAGCAACTTCAGGACAAGCAGTTAACTTTTGCACTATCTGATCATCTGCATGGAACAAATCGGTAATAATCAGTTTGTAACAAGAGGCAGCGTTAATGTCTCTTACAATTTGGTACTGATTAAGACCTTCTTTTACTGCTTCTTGTAAAAGATTTTCGCACTGTTCAAGGCCTGCATCTTGGGGAATATAAATGTCCTGTCCTGTGGTGCAAGCAATATCAAGACAGCGTCTTAAGTGTCCGGTTCCCTTCCCTTTTTTTACACAGGGAACTAAAAGCACTGGATTTCTTACAAAGTTGTTCCACATGCCGTTAAGAATTTCTTCTGTGGTGTAAGCTTTCGTAACTGCCTTTTCTCCAGAAACAGCACGTACCAAAGCAAGTGCCCGACGGTAATCGGCAGGAGTGTCTATTGTGGTGCGTAATTCAGAATAATTCCAACGGTTGGGTGCCTTAATAAAAAGACAGTTATAAGATTCGCGGTGATTGTACAAAGCAGGTCCAACATGTTCGTGGTCGTAAGGATCTGAAGTTTCTGACGCTGCTTTCAAAAGTGAATGAGCATTAAACATTTCTACACCAGAACCGTGGGGTAAGTCGGAGAATGTAATATAGTCTACAGGGCTTGCTTCATCACGAACAGAAAATTCTTCTTCAAGAGCAGCTGCAGCTTCGTAAAACAAAAAGGGATTATCAGCGGTAGCACGAACAACTACATCTGCTTTTGACTGTTCTATGATGCGGCAAAAACGGTCAAGGACATCTTGAGTAGAACCAGCAAAAAGTTTCCAACCGTGACGCTCAGCAACAGCAGCAAGTTCTTTTTCACTATCGAAATCAGTTGCAAGATAGTATTCATCTGCAGGAACTTCTTTCATTGCATCTAAGACCCAGTCAATGACGCATTTTCCGCCTAAAGGAAGTAAAGCTTTGCGCGGTAATCGAGTCGAAGACAATCTGCACTGAACAATGAGAACTGTTTTTCTTTTTTTACGGTTGAACAAATTCAAAAACTTCATCTTATTTTCCCCAGTTTTCTATGAGCAGTGCCGCATCTGTTTTAAAGCGGTACTTGTTTTTTTCAGTCCATGCACGAGCTTCGGAAAAAGAACGAATCGCTTCGTGTAATCCCAGTGAAGCATGACGCTTGTAAGAAAAAAATGATATTTTGGGAATAACCGCATGATCAACATCATATACAGGAGCAAGATTTTTCAAATAAAAGCGCAGGTATGAACGGTCAGCGGTAGTATCGACAATTGAAGGAAGCATATCATAAATAAGAACAAAGGCAGAAGACAGTGAACATTTTTCTCCCCACAGCCAGGCACGCATAAAAAGATCAAGCTTTTGCCAGTATTCAGAAGTAATGGTATAGTCTGCTCCTCCCAGTTCAATGTAGGTTTTTCGATTGTACAAACCAACCCAATCTGCTGCAAAAAGAGTCAAACTTCCGTCTACAGTACTGGTTAAAGGAAGCACGGTAAACTGAGCTTTTTTTGTATCGGGAACAAAAATGACAGGACGGTTTTCTAGCTGAGCATCGTACATGTTCTCTTGAGTAAGCGCACACAATCGCGGACACACGCAAAACTGTTTATGTTCAACAAGAAGCTTTTCTAAAAGAGGCGTAATGATTGTATTTTGATGGCACAGATCATCGGTTAAAACAAGAACATAGTCATTAGTAAGTTGAGCCATACCTATGTTAATCATATCTCCAATAGTTAAGTCTTCGCGGGTTATAACAAAATGTACTTGCGGAAACTGATGTACCAAAGTGTCAAACTGTGCGCTGGGGTTACTTGCCATTACGCAAACAATATCTGAAAATCCGGAAGCAATGCAGTGTTCCAAACTGTGAGTCAAAAGTTGGTGACCGTTACGGTTTAAAAGCAGACATCCGCTTGTAAGTAAGGGATGAGTAATTCGTTCACTTCCGCCTAAGACGGTGAGTGTTATTTGACGCTGATTAAAAATTGAAGGTATAGTACTCATCACACTTCCTGCACAATTCTGAATATTCACCGCTTACTTGACACGGTACCTGTTTTACAATCTGTTGCCACACTTCACTTACCGACTGACTGCATACATTTAAGTCTGAAGCTTCTGGCATCAGAGCCTGACACAGAGGCACAGAACCGTCTGCACGAATAATCATGTCTCGCTTTACATGCCAACAGGGAGTTCGCACTAAGGGAGAAAGATCTGCTGGTTTTTCATCACTTAAAAATCCTGCACAAGAGTCATATTTTTGAATAATGACATTTCCATCTGATGGAGATGAAGAGTCATGCCAGTAACGGTAAAATGTTTCTAGTTCTGCTTCATTTGCCTTCATGCGAACCATTTGTGCATACACACGACCTTTAAACAGAGGACTCAGTATGCCCACCGCGGCTTTTGCTTTTGCAAAACACTCTCGCCCCGCACCTTCAGAAAGAGGAATGTGAATCGAAAGATATGTTGCTTCGCTTGCAGCATCAAGACAAACAATCCAGGTAAGTCGACCGTCTGCATCAAGTGATGCAATTTGAGATGCAAGTTCTGGGGTAACTAATGTTCCGTCTGTTTCAATCAATACTTTCAGTTTAGGCTGAGCAAGCAGTGTTTTTACACATGCAATAAAATCTGGATGCAAAAGAGGCTCTCCTCCTGCTCCCAAGCAAATGTATGCATCATCTGAAAGTTCTACAATTTGCTGTGTAAGCGCTTGCAGTTGAGAAAGTCCAAGCACAGTCGTTTTGTGTTCCATTCCCAAAGTTGGATAAGCGTTAGTGCGTTTTTTAAAGCCTGCAGCAAAGGCATTGTAGCTTATGGTTGTGCAAGAGTCTGAAGTAAGTTGAATTGCATAGTAAGCAGGAACAGTTGCCTGAACGCTTGCATGTTGAGCGGCTAAGACAGAAAGTTCATTTGCAGAAAATTCAGATTTTTCTGCAGCAAGTTTATACAAGTGACAGCAAGCTAAATACCTGCCTTTTGTTTCTGTAGTAAAGTCTAAGCGAAGGTAACGCCAGTCACGGGGAGAAAGGACAGACTCTACTTCAAAAGAATTGATGTCTGTTTTTAGCGCATTCATTAGACAGTCTCCGTCAACGCATGAACGGGCACAGGCTTTGTCTTTAATAAGGTCTTTTAAAATAACCGCGGTAGAAGCAGCAAGAACTTCTGGAGCAAGCGCTTTGGGGTAACCGTCGGCACAAGTGTATTCGGCACAGTAGCGCTGGTGGGCGTCTATAACTTTTTGTGTAAGAGCTGAGTCAAGAAAAGGAGCTGCAAGAGGAGCAAGCAAAATACTATCTGCCGCATTTTCTGAACAAGCACTTATAAGAACATCAAGCAAAGTGTCTGTGTTCCAAAGCTCTTTTACAAGGGTTTTACCCGAAAGACCAGCCTTTAAAAAAGCGTTTTTTACCTGTTCTTCGTTTGAAGCAGTACAGGCAACATATACATTTTGGCAGGAAGAAAAAGCCTTTGCCCACTGTAGCGAGCGTTCAGCGGCACTTTTTCCGTCAAAAGAAGGTTCAAAGACATAAGGAGAATTGGTAACTGCATATAAAAAAACAAGGCTTTTCATCTTATACAGTATCGGAATTTTATAAGTGTAGTTTAGACACAGCTTTACATTCTGAGCGTTGACACATACAATCAGATACGGTACAATTGTATCATGGGTGAAGGAAAGACGCTGACAGTCTCTCAGCTGACAAATCTTATAAAAGTATTGCTCGAAGATTCATTTAAAACAGTCACTTTAGAGGGCGAAATTTCAAATTTTAAGCGGAACACCAACGGTCACCTCTATTTTCAACTAAAAGACAATTACAGTCAAATAAGCGCCGTTATGTTTAGGGGAAGTGCGTCAAAACTCAAATTTGAACCCAAAGACGGCATGAAAGTCATAGCACAAGGACAAATTACCGTCTACGAACCCCGAGGAAACTATCAGATTCTTATTACTTCCATGACCCCCGCTGGTGTGGGAAACATTATGGAAATGCTTGAACAAAGAAAGCAAAAGCTTTATCAAGAAGGTCTGTTTGATTCAAGCAGAAAAAAGCCCCTTCCCCGCTTTCCTCGCACAGTAGGCATTGTTACCAGTTCAACGGGAGCAGCCTTACGCGACATAATGAACATTGCTAAAAGCAGAAACAATTCGGTAAACCTTATTGTCTTACCGGCACAAGTCCAAGGGCTCGATGCCAGTCGCACTATTATTTCTCAAATTGAAGCCGCTAACACTTGGTCTCTTTGCGATGTTCTGATTGTAGGTCGAGGCGGCGGTTCTCTCGAAGATTTACTGCCCTTTAGTGACGAAGGAGTGGTAAGAGCAATTGCCGCATCCACCATTCCTATTGTTTCTGCAGTAGGACATGAAATTGACTGGGCACTGAGTGACTTTGCAGCAGATGTTCGGGCTTCAACCCCCAGTCATGCCGCAGAAATTGTTATTCCCCAAAAGCAGAACATACGAGATTCTTTGCATCAGATTGAATCAGACTTGTATACGGCAGTAAGCGCACGCACTCAAAACTTACGCCTTATGCTTAAAACCTTTACCCCACAAAACATGGAGCTTCAGTTCCGCAGCATAGAACAAAAACTGTCACTTCGTTACGACACAGCCCGAGAAGAATTGATTAACGGCATAAAACAGCGCATAAGCGATTCCCGCACTTATATCAAACACTGCACAGACATTCTTGAAAGCGCAAGCCCCCAATCTATTTTTAACAGAGGCTACAGTATGGTAACCGATGCCCAAACAGGAAAGGTTATTCGAAACGCAGAAGACACTGCAGCTGGATTGTCTATAGTCATTCGCCCCGCACAGGGTTCCATACACGCAAGCGTTACAAAAACGCAAAAGGCAGGTACATGATGAATACATTCGAAACCAATTTACAGAGACTTGAAGAACTTACCGCACAAATTAAAAAGCCTGATATTTCTCTTGAAGATGCACTTAAAGATTTTGAAGAAGGCATTACGCTTGCAAAAAAGCTAGAAAAAGACCTCAATGCCATCGAAGGAAAAATACAGATTCTTATGAATGGAGACGAAGCTACAAGTTCAAAAACGAAAGCAAAAGCTGCTCCAGAATTAGACTTGTTTAACCCCAGTACCGAACTAAATGGAACTCGTAACGGATAAGGAAAAATCATGAGCGGTCGTGTTCATACACTCAGTCCTGAAGTCGCACGCAAAATTGCAGCTGGTGAAGTTATAGACAGACCCAACGCCATAGTGCGCGAACTTATGGATAACGCAGTAGACTCTGGAGCTACTTCCATTCGAGTTGAACTAGCGGGTGGTGGCATAGAGCGTGTTAGAGTTATAGACAACGGTTGTGGCATGAGTAAAGAAGACTTACTTGCCTGTGCCCGCCCTCACGCAACAAGCAAAATTACAAGCGAAACCGATTTACTTACCCTTTCCACACTGGGCTTTCGTGGAGAAGCCCTTGCTTCTATGGCGGCAGTAAGCAGACTGCTTATTCAAAGCGGCGGTTGGAAAATGAATGCGTCAATTACCCAAGACCATCTGCTTACCCCCACCGCACAAACCGAAGGCACCATTGTTCAAACGGAAGCTCTTTTTGAAAATGTACCTGCCCGACGCATGTTCTTAAAAAGAGAAGCCAGTGAAGGCTTGTTGTGTCGCGCAACCTTCGAAGAAAAAGCCTTACCCCGACCAGATATTGCATTCAGTCTCTACATGGACGGAGAAGAAAAACTAACCCTTCCCCAAGGTCAAAGTTTAATTGAACGCTTTACCCAAACCCTTTCCCTTTTTGAACAGTCAGATCTCTTTTACGAAATAAAAAATCAGGCAACAGACAAAAGCTGGTCCTTTAGTCTTATTATAGGTGAACCCTCTGTTTCTCGGGCAAACCGCAAAAACATTTACATTTATGTTAACGGAAGACGCATTCAAGAATACTCGCTCATGCAAGCTATAGAATATGGCTGTCAGGGTTACTTTCCAAACGGTCAGCATCCTATTGCCTGTCTTTTTGTTCAAATGGATTCGTCACTGGTAGACTTTAACATTCACCCTGCAAAAAGAGAAGCTCGCTTTAAAGACATTTCTTCCTTACATCATGCAGTAAGCACAAGCACATCATCTTTTTTCAAAAACTACACAACCGCTTCCATGGTACACCAAAGTCCTGAATCTTCTGTAAGTAGCCCAGACTTATTTACACCCAACATGTCTTCTGTTCCCAAAGCAGATTACAAAAGCGCCTACCGAGCCCCGCAAAAACTATTTTCGTTTAACAAAGCCACTTCTACTTCATCAATGCAAAGTCTTGCCCAACAAGCGGCAGAAGTAGAAACAAGTTTTAAGCCCAATTATCTTCCCTCTCAAAACGACAGCACCGAAGATTCTTTTCACTTTGTAGGAAGTACACTGGGAACTTTTTTAATTGCCGAAAAAAACAACACCCTCTACATTATTGACCAACACGCAGCACACGAGCGCATTCTCTATAACACCATTATGCAAAATGCAGGCGAAAAACAGCAGCTTTTAGTTCCCTACCGCATTACCACAGATAACGAAGCAGATGACGCATACATTTCTCACATGCAAAAAACACTTGGTGAATGGGGCTTTGAATGTAGTCAAAAAGATGGTTCTTGGCTTTTTACCACCGTCCCCCTGCGTTGGAAAGGAACCGAAGCAGACTTAAAGCACGACATTTTAGACCGTCGCATAAACCCCAAAGACATTATAAATGCAGTAGCAGCCTCTACCGCTTGTAGACGAGCCGTTATGGACGGAACAGTTTTAGATGATGATAGTGCAGCAGACCTTGCACGAAAAGCCCTTGAGCTTCCCGACCCCCACTGCCCTCATGGCCGACCTGTCTTTACCAAAATTACACGAGAACAACTTTTTGCTTTGGTTAAACGCACATAAACTTAGAGTGAAGACAAAAGCGCAGTAACTTCGGCACGACGGTGAGAAGGAGCTTGCTGTTGAACAACAGTAAGATAGCCCTTTGCCGATTCTGCGTCTTTTAAGGCAATGCACACTTTTGCAAGTTCTATCATTGAATCATAATCTTTTGGATCTAGTTTTATAACATCTTCGTAAGTTGCACGAGCCAGGTCATAATTTTCTGCAGAAGCATAAGTCTTTGCAAGGTTAATACGAACCGTGTTATCTTTGGGCTGAATTTTTAATGCTGCAACATAATAAGGAATTGCTTTGTCATAATTTTGATTCATGCGGTATGCGTTACCCATATTGTTGTTAACTTCAAAGTTTGTGCTCTGAAGACTATAGGCGCGGTTTAAAAGCACTAAGGCAGAGTCAGCATCGTTTTCGTTCAAAAAGAGAACTGCCAGGTTCACCATAGCCTTTACATGACTGGGGTCTTCTTTTATTACCTGCTGATACAAAGACATTGCATCAGTTGCATTTCCTGTTGCATCAAGAATAAGCGCATAATTGTAAATAGAATTAACTTGAACATCTTTGTTTGAAGAAGCAGTGCGCGTGTCGTAGGCTTTTTTAGCATAAGAAACAGCTTCGCTGGATTTTCCTTGGTTAAGCATTACCGTAGAAAGATTGTAATAAGTTGCAGGATCTTCTTCACCTGGGCCTTGCAGAGAAATTGCATGTTTGTAAGCATCTTCTGCAGCCTTGTCTTTTCCTACAGAAGCATAAGCTGAACCCAATTCTTTGTAAGTACTTGCATTCGAGGGATTTACCGAAACCGCTTGTTCGAAAATAGAAATTCCTTCTGTAACATTTCCCTCTTTGACTAAAATTCGAGCCGCCGCAAGATAAGCATTTTCGTGAGTCGGATCAATTGCAAAGGCTCTGCGGTATGCAGCAAGCGCTTGTGATGTTTGATTAAGTCGTGCACAGGCAATACCCAAATTATACTGACTTGATGCAAAAGAACTATTGTACTTAACCGAAGAAGAAAAAGACGTTTTTGCTTCAGAAAATTTTCCCAGTCGAGCCTGAACTCGTCCCAGCTGATAGTAATACAAATAGTTGGTGCTATCAGAAGAAATAGCTGCACGAAGTTGTTTTTCTGCTTCAGAAAGATTTCCTGCATCAAAGGCACGCATTCCCATAACGTAGAGAGAAGGTGCATCTGAAGAACCCTTTGCTATTGCCTCTTGAGCAAAAGAAGCTGCACTATCTGAAAGGCGCTTTCGTTCCATTGAACCTTCAGGTTTTTCCTGAGAAGCATCATAAAGCAGCCGAGCCATTTCTCCTAATTTACTAGCTGAGTACGAAGGGTCGTTTGCAGGAAGCTGATTTTTTGCATTATTAAAATGAGAAAGCCCATCATCCACATGACCTGAGTTTAAAGCAGCAGTTCCCTTTGCAATTTCATCATTGATAGAGGCAGAAAGCTGTCTAAAGGCTTCATCTTTTTTAGCACGTTCTGCTTCTTCTTGTGCCTTCTGAGCTTGAGCTTGGCTTTCCGCACGGGCAGATTCTGCATTCAACTGTTGCTGCCGAATCAGTTCTTCTACTGCTTCATTTTGAGAGTTTTGACCTGCAAGCTGTTCTGCTAACATACCCAAAGTGCCTTCCATAACAGAAGGGTCTCCAGAAGTAAGAGAAGCTAACTGTTCTGCTTCGCGTTTTAAGGTGGCAGTCTGTTCAAGTAAAGCTTTTGCTTCACTGTCTTCTGCATCACGAACAAGCATGTCGCCCAAAACATTAAGAGCATTGTCATAAAGACCTTGTTCCATATACTGACGGGCAAGAGAAAGTCTGTTGTCTCGCTGTACCGCCGCAAGTTCAGGTTCATTAACCGCAAGAGGTGCCGCTACTCGGTTTGCATTTGAAAGAGAAGCATACTTTAAGGCAAAGAAAACTCCTGTACCAACTCCCACAAAAGCAAGAAAGGCAAATAGAGCTAGCAGAACAAGAAAGAGTAAACGGTTTTTCGATTCTTTTTCCTGTTGAGCAAGTTGTTCTTCGGTTCTTCCCCAGAGAGACTTTTGTAACAAATCTTGAAGCGCAGGATCGAGCGTAG
>DMQP01000171.1 GCA_003455655.1 Treponema sp.
ACAAACCTTCTTGCTATGAATGCTGCAATCGAATCTGCACACGCTGGTGAAGCAGGTCGCGGTTTTGCTGTTGTTGCAGACGAAATTCGTAAACTTGCAGAACAGTCAAATACTCAGGGTAAGGCAATCAATACAAACCTTAAGACATTGTCTGAATCTATTACTCAAATTACCGAAAGTATTTCTTTGGTTCAGCAGCAGTTTGATGTTATTTACGATCTTGCACAGACAGTTCGCTCTCAGGAACTGGTTGTTAAAAATGCAATGGATGAACAGAACGAAGGTAATAAACAAGTTCTCGAAGCCATGAAGAGCATTAACGATTCAACAACTTCGGTTCGCGACAGTTCTACCGAAATGCTTGAAGGTGCAGACCAGGTTGTTAAAGAAATGGAAGTGCTGGCAGAAGTTACTCGCCGTATTACCGACAGTATGCAGGCAATGAGCCACAGTATTGAAGGCATTACAAAATCTGTTAGAGAAGTTCAGAATAGCTCTGATCAAAACCAGAGCGACACTGAAAATCTTGCACAAAAGATTGATACTTTCAAACTGTAGTTTTAAGAAACTATCTGCGTTTTAAGTGTATGTCAAATCCGCATAAGGATTTGTTCAACTGCACAAAAGAAAGGGCTTTGTTTTCACCGGTTCCCGCATACTGTTGGGTTCCGTCTACGAGAGCAAAGCCTTTTTTGTTTAAGTAGTGCAGGGCTCTTTCTATATTGTTTGCTAGAATAGTAATGTGATTTTTTTCTTTACTTGCTGGCTTTAGAATTTCAAAATCGCTTCCGCAGAAAATTGAATCTTCTTTTTCGACTGGCAAAAAACCAAAAGCCTTTAACAAAACAGCCGCATCTTGAACTTGACTTTCGTTTGTACTGTTCATGCCTACATGAGCAAATTCAAATCCCTGCAAAGAAAGTAATGCTCTTTCTGAAGCAAGTGTTATAGATTCCCAGTCTTGAGACGCAATGTTTTGCTTTGTTGCAATCCATGAACCACTTATGGCAATAACATTTTTCTTTTTTGCGTACAAAGTCATATTGTCTGCGTTAATTCCGCCGGTGGGCATAAACATACACTGAGCGAAGGGACCTGCAAAAGCATCCAGCACTTTTGTTCCCCCTAAAGATTCTGCAGGAAAGAGTTTTAAAACATGCAAGCCTTTTTTGAGTGCTTTTTGAATTTGACTTGCATCAGCAATACCTGGAATGACTGCAACATTGTTTTTTATGCACCAGTCAACAACTTCTTCATCGTAACCTGGAGAGACAATACATTTTGCTCCTGCACTAACAGCACTTTGAGCCTGTTCAACCGAAAGAACAGTTCCCGCAAGAACAAGCATGTCTGGACAGTGTTTGCTTATATTGCGTATGCTTTCTTCGGCAGCAGCAGTGCGATAGGTTATTTCTGCAATGTCAATTCCTCCGTCTAAAAGCGAGGCTGCCAACTGTACTGCAAGAGATGCATCTTCAAGCTGAATTACGGGAACTATGCCTGTGTTGCGTATGCGTTCAAAAACTGTATTCATAATTCTAGTATATCACGATTGCGTGCTTTGTGCTACAATAAAATCATGGACATTTATGAAGCAATCAATGCATTAACAGGTTATGGCCTTACTACAGGTCTTATTGAACAGGAAGATATTATTTACACTCAAAACCGCCTTTTGGAAACTTTACAACTTGATGGTTTTGAAAGCGCAGAAAAAGCAGAAAGAATTCCAGACACTAAGCGTGAAGAACTCGAAGGAATTCTTAAGGTTATGCTCGATTATGCTGCAAGTCATAAACTCATTGCAGAAGACAGTGTTGTCTATCGTGATCTCTTTGACACAAAACTCATGGGTTGCCTTGTTGCTCGCCCTTCTACTGTTGAACAAAAATTTCTTGAAGAATACAAAAAGTCTCCCGTGCAGGCAACTGACTGGTACTACCGTTTTTCTCAAGACACCGACTACATTCGCCGTTACCGCATTTGCAAAGATGTAAAGTGGAAGACAAAAACAGAATACGGTGATATAGACATTACAATCAATTTGTCTAAACCAGAAAAAGATCCCAAAGCTATAGCTGCAGCTCGGAATGCTCCACAAGGTGGATACCCTGCTTGTCTTTTGTGTAAACAGAATGTGGGTTATGCAGGTCGCGTAAATCATGCAGCTCGTCAAAATCATAGAACCATTGCATTAAAACTTGCTGGTAAAGAGTGGGGTTTACAGTATTCGCCTTATGTGTATTACAACGAACACTGTATTGTTTTTAGTGCAGAACATACCCCTATGAAAATTTGTCGCGAAACTTTTATGAGTCTTTTTGATTTTGTAAAATTGTTTCCTCATTATACCATTGGCAGTAACGCAGATCTTCCTATTGTTGGCGGTTCTATTTTGTCGCACAATCACTTTCAGGGCGGTCGCTATGAGTTTGCAATGGCAAAGGCTCCTGTTGAAGAAACATTTTCTGTTCACGGTTATGATGATGTAACTTGTGGAATTGTTAAATGGCCCATGAGTGTTATTCGTTTAAGTTCAACAAACTCAGATCGCATTGTCTTGCTTGCAGATAAAATTCTTTCTGTGTGGAGAGCCTACACTGATGTCGAAGCCTTTATTTATGCAGAAACTGACGGTGAAAAACATAACACAATTACACCTATTGCTCGTATGCGCGATGACCGATTCGAACTTGATTTAGTTTTGCGTAACAACATAACTACCGACGAACATCCGCTGGGAGTTTTCCATCCTCATGCAGAACTGCATCATATTAAGAAAGAAAACATTGGTCTTATAGAAGTTATGGGTCTTGCTGTTCTTCCTTCACGGCTTAAAACTGAACTTGCAGACTTGGGTGAAGCAATTGTAACAGGACGAGACATTGCTTCTGATCCTCAGTTGAATAAACATGCAGATTGGGTTAAAAGTTTTCTTCCCAAGTATGAAAGTATTACCACAGAAAATATAGAAGAAATAATCCATAACGAAACAGGTCTTGTTTTTGCTCAGGTTTTGGAACATGCTGGTGTGTACAAACGAAATGAGCAAGGCAAAAAAGCATTTAGAAAATTTATTTCAGCATTATAAAACAAAAATAGAAGGAGGCACCTGTATGTCAAAAATTACTATTCCCGCCGGATACAAACCCTTGTTGGGAAAAAAAGAAACCGAAAACGCAATTGTTATGCTAAAGAATTTTTTTCAGCTTGAACTTTCTACCGAACTGAGTCTTACTCGTGTTACTGCGCCACTTTTTGTGCGTTCGGGTTTAGGTATTAACGATGATTTAAACGGCGTTGAACGTCCTGTTTCTTTCCCTGTAAAAGATTTGGGAGAAGCAAAACTTGAAATTGTTCATTCGCTTGCAAAGTGGAAGCGCATGAAAGTTTCAGAACTGTCACTTGCTCCTGGTTTTGGAATCTATACTGATATGAATGCAATTCGCGCTGACGAAGAATTAGACAACTTACATTCACTTTATGTAGATCAGTGGGACTGGGAACTGTGTATTCGTAAAGAAGACAGAAACATTGCTTTCTTAAAAGATATTGTTTCTAAAGTGTACCGTTGTCTTAAACGCACAGAATTTTACATTTATGACCGTTACGAAAACATTACTCCTGTTTTGCCTGAACATATTACTTTTGTCTATGCAGATGATTTGCAGCGAGAATATCCAAATCTTACGCCAAAAGAACGCGAAACAGAAGTTACTAAAAAGTATGGTGCAGTCTTTATTATTGGCATTGGCGGAAAACTTCCCGACGGAACAATTCACGACGGTCGTGCTCCAGATTATGACGACTGGATTACTGAATGTGACGGTCACCGTGGTTTAAACGGAGATATCATGGTGTGGAACCCAGTGCTTAATTCTGCTATGGAACTTTCATCAATGGGTATTCGCGTAAGTCCAGAATCTCTTAAAGCACAACTTGCAGAACGAGGTTGCCCAGAACGCGCAAAGTTAGAGTTCCACCAGAAGCTGTTAAGTGGAAAATTGTCTCAGACCTTAGGTGGAGGAATAGGTCAGTCTCGTTTGTGTATGTATTTTTTACGAAAGGCACATATTGGAGAAGTTCAAGTAAGCACTTGGCCCGAAGATATGCTTGCAACTTGTGACAAAGCAGGAGTTCCTATTCTCTAATGCAAAGTACAAAAGGTGAGGTCGCGTTTTCTATAGATTCTCTGCTTGAACAGCCAGGAAAACTTTCTGAACGCGGTGTCACCGAATTGTATTTACACGACGAAGCACTTTCTAAAGATCGAAAAAAAATTATACAAGTTCTAGAACTTCTTTCGCAAAAAGATTCTCCCTTTGTGTCTATACTTACAAATGTACAAACAATAGATCGAGAACTTGCACAAAAAGCTGCAGACTCTTTGTGTTCACTTGAAATACCACTTGTTGCAAGTGTTAAAGGAGAGGCTTTGCTTTTCGATAAACATTTGTTTGCAAAAAAAGCCGTACTCTTAAATGAAGCAGGTGCTGTTTTTGGTTTTTCTTTAGACTGGGGCCTTTTAGCTAATGACCGTGCAAAACTTTTTCGCGAACGTTTAGATTTTGCCATAGACCAGTATCCGAATCATATTGATTTTCCGCAATTAGAATCTGGAGAAATTGCAAAGAGTACCGCAGTTTTTTCTTCTCGTGATATGGAACTGTGTGCAGATCTTGCCTTTGCCTGTCAAACTTTTTATTCAGAAGGAAGGGCAGTTCCTTGGTTTAAGACTGTGCTTGAAAGTTTACGCATAAAACCAGCAGCTTTCTTTTCTGATTTTTCTGAATGGCAGCGATGCAATAACTGTGGTCGTAGTGACACTTCTTTTGACCCTTATAAAATTCCACATGCTGAACTTGAAAAAATGCAGCTTTTATTTCTTGAACAAAAATACGAAGAGAAAAATCGTTCTATGTGGTTTTCTGCTGTAAGTGATATTGTTCGCATTAACGGAGCTTTTTCGAGAGTTGTTGCAGAACACGAAGACTGTGAACTTGAACTTTCCTATAACCCCGATGATTTACTTTCTCCAGATGCATACGACATTGCACATTTTTGTGATACTGTTCCTATGGAAAATTGTCGTGTTTCCGTTTATGACGCTGGAGATGCACCTGACTATCGCCTTGTGTAAAATAATTTTTTTAGCTATACTTTTTTTATGTCTTTAAGTGAACAATCTGTTATTATTTTACTTGATGATCCTTTTCTTTTAACAACGGAACAAAAACTGCTTACTCGATGTTTAAGAAATTGTGTGCATGCACTCCGTGGTTACGCCTATGCAAAAAAGAAACATTTGTCTATTGCTTTTGCAACACTTTCTTCAGATGCACAATATGATGTTGCTCAAACACTTTCTTTTTCTGATTTTGATAGCTTTTGTGTAGATGACAAACTGGTGCCTGCTTATTTTAATACGTGTGGCTTTTCTGCTCTCAACTATTACTTTAGCATGTTGCCGAACAAAACAGCAAATCTTCCCCTTGTTCTTGTGCTACATGGGAAGGCTGTTGACAGTCAGCAAAATTATATACGATTGTGTTCACTTTCGCAGTTTGTGCATTCAAAAAAAGTGCTTGCTTTTAAATCTGACTGGGAGACTGTTCATAAACTTATTTATTCTCCGAAGTCTCTGCCTTTTGCGGATGCAGTTTTAAAACTTTCTTCATTTGTTCAGTCTGCTTCACAGAAAAAAATCTTTAAGCCACTGTTAATTGCATTGGGCTCAGTATTAGTTTTGTCGATAGCACTTATGCTTGTTGTTCCCCGTGTAAAATCAATTCACAATCCATTTGAAGTTTTTACACCAGTGGTTTACAAGACTGTCTATACTGGTGACGGTGACCGCCTTATTCTGCGTGATGCTCCTTCTCGTTCAGGCTTAGAATTGTTGCGTCTTAACGAAGGTGAAGTTCTTAGAGTTCTTGAAGAAAATATAGCAGATGAAGAAAATGAATTGTGGGACAAAGTTGTTTATCATGGTTTTGAAGGTTATGTTCACACTGAATATCTTTCTGAAGGAACAGAAGAAAATTACGAAATAACAAATCCTGACACCATGTACACTTACGGTAAGGCTTTGCTTCAAAATAATCTGGAAGATGAACATGACGGTTACTACTGGATTCAGACAGCTGCAGATTCTGGCGAAATAACTGCTCAGTGGGAAATGTTTAAATTTTATGACAACGGTGCTTTCCCAAAAATTGAAAAAGATCCAGACAAAGCGCTGGAGTATTTGCTTGCGATTGATTCAAATGAAAATCCTTATGAACAAGATGAAGCTCTTTATTGTAAAAACAAAGCAACTGAAGTTGAAGCAAGTGGAAATAAAGAGCTTGTAGAAAAGTATAAAGCAAAAGCTGCTAAAAAAGAAAGCGATGTAAAAGTGGTGCGTCGTTCTGCTGCAAAAAAATTAAGTCAGTGGTATTTTTCTTCAAACATAGATCTTGCATCTGAGTATTACAAAAAAGCTTTGTCCTACGGTTTGGAAGGTGACGCTGACTATATGTATTCACTTGCAATAGGAACTGAATTAAACGAAACAGAAAGTTTAGAATGGCTCAAAAAAGCTTCTGCTTTGGGACATTACAATTCTACCGATGTGCTTGCAACCTATTACTGGAATCAAAATATTTATGATGAAGCGTTAAAATGGTTTAAAGAAGCAACAAAATTAACTAACAGTGCAGAACCTTCTTACTACTGTGGATGGATTTACTATCATCAGTATAAAAATTATTCTTCAGCATTTTCTTATTTTTATAAAGCCTATCAAAGTTATGATTATACAGATGAATTTTACAGAGCTTGTTATTACTTAGGTTGGTGTTATGAATACGGGCAAGGAACATATGAAAGTGACTATTATGCACTTGATTTTTACAATCTTGCACGCGGTCATGTTTCAAATGCAGATGAAGCCTACAATCGCGTTTACAACAGATTATATGGAGGTTCGTCATGGTGGTAAAAAATAAAATAAAACAATTTCTTTTGTTCTGTGCGATACTTTCATTTTCTAGAGTTAGTCTTTTTGCTGCACAGTTTGATGCAGAAGAACAAAATGTAATTGTTCAGGAAAATAATCAAAGCGACGCTTCTCATTCAGAAAGTCAGAAAAAAATTGCTCTTGTTATAGGAAATGCTCGCTACAAAGGAACTTTTGATTCTCTTGCTAATCCTGTCAATGACGCAAAAGATTTACAAGGAAAACTTATTGATATTGGTTTTGAAGTAAATTGTATTACCGATGCAGACCGAAAGACAATGTATGAAGCCTTTAAAAAATTCTACACAGAATGTCAGACAGCAGATATAGCGCTTTTGTATTATTCAGGTCATGGTGTTGAGTCTAATGGAGAAAATTATCTTATACCGGTGCAAGCAAATATATCTTCTGAAGCAGATTTAGACAGTGATGCTGTGCTTTTAAATCGTGTTGTTGAACAAAGCCTTGATGTCTTAGGTGGAGCAAGCGGCGGAAATTTAGTTGTAATTCTTGATGCTTGTCGTTCAAATCCTCTTGCAAAAACGAGAGGTGCTTCTCGTGGACTTGCCGTTATTGATGCTACTCCTGTTGCAGGTTATATCATTGCCTATTCTTGTAGACCAGGTACATTTGCCCTAGACGGTGATGGTAGACATAGTCCCTTTACTGCCGCTCTTTTAAATCATATTGACGAACCCAATGTTTCTTTTACAGATATTTTAGGAGTTGTTCGTGGTGAAGTTCAGGAGGCAACGCAAAATATGCAGCTTCCGTCTTATACCGCAGAAATAAGTAGCCCTCTGTATCTAAACGGAAAAGGAAAAGTCAGTCCTCGAAAAACAACAGGCTCTGTTACAGCAAGTGCTTCTGCACTTTATGTTGTAGTTATTGTTCTTTTGTGTGTACTGCTTGTTGCAACCGTTACTCTTTTTCTTTTGCTTACAGAACGTGGTCGACTAGCAGTTGCAAAAGCATCTGAATCTGTAGCCCGTGGGGTAAGTGCTGGTAGAAAAAAAGCAACAGCTTTTGCTCAAGTAGCACAGCAAAAAATCAGCAATGTTAAACAAAGTGTTTTGTCGAAAACAGAATCTAAAAAGGAAGAACTTGTTCAGCCTGAGATTCAATCAAAAGTGCTTGATTCTGTTGTTGTAGGTAAAAGTCTTATTGTTGCAAAAACACCAGTTACCCTTGCTCAGTGGAATGAAGTTATGCAGCAAAATGTCGCTTTGGAAACGGTACAGAAAGACTATCCGGTGACAGGTGTTTCTTGGTATGATGCGCTTTCTTTCTTAAATGCATTAAGTGTAAAAGATAATCTTGAACCTGTTTACAATCTTTCTGATCCAAATAATGTTCTTGTTGATAACAGTAAAAACGGCTGGCGTCTTCCTTCAAAAAAAGAATGGCTCAGTGCTGCAGGTCATGCTTCGTTAGTAAATGCAGACAGTCAAATGTGGTATGACAAAAATGCAGAAGGAAGTCTTCATGCCTGTGCACAAAAAGAAGCAAATAAAGCAGGCTTGTATGATATGTTTGGCTTAGTTTGGGAATGGTGTAGCGACAGCCCTTGTTTAGGTCAGCGTGCTCTTATGGGCGGTTCTTGGGACTGTGACTGTTCGTGGGCTCTTTCTCGAAAAATGCAATCTGTTCTTGCTTCTTACAAAAGCGATAATACTGGCTTTAGAGGAGTGCGTTCTATATGAAACGAAGCGTCTTGTGTATAAGTGTTCTTTTAGGCCTTTTGGTAACTTCTTGTTCTCGTAAACTTCCTCATGCAACAGGTCTTTTATTTGATGAACAAAAGTACGACAGTCTTCCTCGCAAAGCACGCTTAGTAACTCGTTCGTACGAAAATCTTCCCCAGTCGGTAAGTCTTCTTCCTTACACACCTTACCCCGGAGATCAGGGAAATTATGGAACGTGTGTAGCCTGGTCTACAACTTATGCAGGAATGACAACAGCAGCCTCTGTTATGCAAAACAGAACTTCTCGTTCGTTAACTTCAGCAAATGTTTTTTCTCCTTACTATATGTTTCAAATGTGTAACCCAGATTCTGACGGACAAGATGGCATGTATACAGAAGATGCGCTTTTGTTTTTAAAAGAAGTTGGTGTTCCGCTTAGATCAGAAAAAGAAAAACGCTATGTAGATTATTTTGAAAACTTTGATGCTCCTCATGAATATGAAAAAAGTAAAATGTTCAAAATAGGTTGGTATGCCACTCTCTTTTACTATTCCGCAGATTCGCAGACAAAAATTCTTTCGGTTAAAAAAAGTCTTTCTGAAAAACATCCTGTCATTATTTCTTTTTTAGCAACAGATTCTTTTTGTTATTCAACAGGATACTGGAAACCTTCTGCTTCAGATTCTCCTTCTAAAGGAGGAGGTCATGCAATGCTTGTTGTGGGTTACGATGATAATACCTATGGCGGAAGTTTCCTTATTCAAAACTCTTGGGGAGAAGACTGGGGTAAGAACGGCTATGTGTGGGTCGCTTACGAAGACTTTGCAGAATATACTCGTGGTGCCTATGAAATGGGTTCTTCAATTTTTGAATCAAGCCCACATCCTATTGATGACCCTGTGCCAGAACCAGCTCCGACTCCCAAACCGCAACCAGTTCCAGAGCCTAAAAAAGAAGTTCTTTATAAAGGTAGTTTTGATTTGCCTGTTAAGTTTGAAGATGGTGGAATGAAACTTTCGTTTAGTAATGGCATTTATAAAACGACAAAAGCTTACGAGTCACTTACAAAGTTTCAACTGTATATGACTAACACAAAGCCTTGCTATGTCTATGCCTTTGCATCAGATGAGTCAACGGGAAAAACAAATGTTATTTTCCCTTTAGATAATACTTCGCCTGTGTTAGACTATTCGGAAAACACGGTCGTTTATCCTGCAGAAGATAAGTATATTCAAATGGATATGGAAGAAGGAACAGACTACTTTGTTGTTCTTTATGCAAGTCATGAATTAGATTTAGAACAAATAATGCAGCAGTATGAAAATGCAGTAGCAAGTGGAATGTCGGGTCCAGAACATTTTAGTGAACGAGTGACTTATGCTTTGGGAAAAGAAAATGTCATTGATTCAAATATGGTCACTTTTGAAAAGAATCGAGTAGACTTTACTGCATACATAAGTGCAAATCAAAAACCAAAAGTTCTGCCTATTTTGATCCAGATTGAACATAAGTAGCATCTTCTTCTTCTGCAAATTGAGCTATTGCAGGAACAAGACCTGTTTCGCTTGTGTATTCAAACAACTCTGTCTTAATGTCTGAATTGTGCCAGTCTAATGCAAGAAGTGCACCTTCTATGCTTTTGCCTTCACTGTCATACAAAACTCCTAAGTTCCATACGGTGTGCAGTGCGCTAACATATACCAGTGTGTCGTTTCTTGCATCATTGTATCGAAGAATGAGTACATCATAATTTGTTTGAAACATAAATAAATCTTTTATGTCTGTTGTCTCATTATTCTGTGCGGTAACAACAAGAATGCTTACTGTTTGTGCATTGCTTTTTTGAGGAACAAAAGAAGTAAGTTCACTTGCGCTTATGCTTTGAACAAAAAGAGTAGTACCATGTTTTGTTTGTGTAAAGTTTGTTCCTACTTTAGGGTCAAAGATAAGTGCATCAAAGCCAGACAAAAAGCGTGCTTCCTTACCTGCAAGATCTCGCAGTAAAACTTCTGCACTGTCGCTTGCATTTTTGTTTCTGTCCCAAATCCAGTAAGTTCGTATGCCTGCATTTACTTGACCAGAACCTGCAATAAGTATTGTTTGATTTTTTGTACTTTGGTAATAACCTGTGTCTGTTCTCTGTGTTAAAGTAGAAGTTTTTTGTTTGAATCTGTGTATTTGTTCACGGTAAGTATCGTTGTAAAAAGCCCAGTATAAGTGCGAGGTAGATTCAACATCATCTCGGGGAATGAAATCGTAAGTGCTTGTCATGTCTATAAGCACAGGAAGATTAGCTTTTGTAAGGCGATTGTATTCAGTTAAAAAAGTAAGCGTTTCAGGACTGTCTACTTCTATGTAGCGTGGATCTTCTTTGTTTGCAATTGTGTTTTTTGTAACGCTGTCGTGTAAGGCGGTCATGCGTGGAATCTGATAGTGTGAACAGTCAACAGATGCAACAATAAGTGCGTCTTCGGGAAGTATATCAGAAAGTACGCGCGCTAAAACTTTCATGCTTTCAAATTCACTGTCGCTTGCAAGCGGTTTAAGCACTATGGGTAAAAGTGCTGCTTGGGGAAAATACTTTCCTAAAAATGGTGTGTGCGCATAAATGGCATGTTCTTGTTGCCATAGATCAGACTGAACGCTTATGCTGTTTGAAAGTTCACTTTGGCAAAGTTTGTGCAGTAAGTCTTTTGCAAGTTCAAGTTTTCCTTGGGGAGTGCAATAGCTTATGTCGTCTGTGGGAATAGTTATGCAAGCTTTTCCTTTTTCGTAATGATCTGGCCCTATAACAACAATAACAGAAGGTTGTAGTTTTTGTGCAATCGCTTTGTACATACTGTTTTGTTGTGCAGTTGTTATGTCATGGTGGGGAATCATAACAGAGCGCGGTTTTGCATCTGGCATAATGTATGCAGCTGATTTTTCGTAAATATGTTGCCACATGCCAATGTCGCCTGGATATTGATACAGAACTTCTGTTTGCGCGTAAGAGTAAGCTGTAAAGAAAAGAAGAGCAGCACTTAAAACAAGCACTGCTCTTTTTGTATTAAATGTCATCGGTAACGGCGTCCGCCCCATTCAACAACAGCAAAGCCTGAACGACTTGCAGGCGTCAGTGTTTGTTCCTTTGTTTGAATAGGAGCATCGAGCACTTTGTGATCAAAATACACTCGAATTACAGAATCTGGTTTTGGAGAAACAGTAAGCGGTGCTTCTGCATTTATTCTTTCTGGTGAGTAGAAGGTAATGAAGATGTAAGGTTTGTTTTGCTTTGTCAGTTCGGGAATCCAGTATTCAATAAAATCTGCAATTTCTTTTTCGTTTAGTCCGAGAATGGAAAGTTTTTCGGTAAAGAAAGTGTTTAGTTCTGAAGCTTTAACCACAAAACCTTCGCTTGTGTCTATAGGACTTTCACTGTCTTTGCTTTCCCAGTACAAGTAAGGGTATGTTTCTTTTGTTTTTTGGTCAACAATAGTTCCATCGGGATTAGCAGTTACTTTCCAACCTTTTCCCATTTCTGGAATTGATTCGGTAAGTCCACCTTGGGGAGCAACACTAACTTTTACCGTTTGTGTTTTTTTGGGGTAAAGGTAAATAACTGGTTTTGCTCTTTCTGCCATTCCGCCTTGGTACACATAGAACACATAGTTAAAGCGCTTGTAGCGTCCGTCTTTAAACTTTGCAATAAAACGATAGTAGTTTGCCCCAAAAGTAAGATTGTCGAGTTTACCACCAACGTTGTACATAAATTCAGTTTCTCCTGCTTTGTACTGGGTGAGTGTAAAGTCGTCTATGGGAACTCCAGGAATTTTCTTTGAACCGTTTTCTAAGTATTCGTCAATGTTTTCTGCAGTTCCACTTGTCCAAATGACGCGTATAGAAACACAATCTGAAGAAACACTACCAGTAAAGGTGTAGCGGTAGTTGTCAAGATTGTCGGTGTTGTAAACGTATTCGTCATCTCCGTTTTCAGGGTCGGTAATGGTGATGTAAGAGTAACCAGCACCAAAAGCGGCCGTCAATACTGCCATACAGGCAAAAAAGGCAAAAAATTTCTTCATACAGATAGAGTAGAAAAAAAAAGACTGCATGTCAATAATGAAGTTCCCCTCATAAAGCATGCAGCCTTTATACTTACTGTCAGTCTGTTTTAGTTAGGTATACGATAACGGGCGGTTGAAATGGTATGACCGTCAGAATAGACATCAAAGTAAACTTGAGAATTCTTTTGGGTATCAAGAGCGGCATAGAATTCTTTTACGTTGCTGACACTTGTTCCGTTAACCGCAGTTATAACATCTCCTGTTTGAAGACGAAGAGCTGCCGCAGGTGATTTTTCCTGAACACTGGTAATAACCACACCTTTAACGCCTTTTTCTACAGAGAGTCTGTTTCTGAGTGCATCTGTAAGCGGAGAAATAGTGAATCCTGGCCACAGTTTAGAATTGTCTGCAGAAACTTCTTCGTCGCGACTGTCAATTTTAACCGTAATGGTAACAGTCTGTTTTGCACGGCGAACAGTAAAGCTTGCCGTTTGTCCTGCACGCAAGTTTCCAACATCGCGCACTAACTGATCGGTGTCTTTTACTGTTTTTCCGTTAAGAGCGGTAATGTAGTCTCCTGCCTGAAGTCCGCCTTTCATTGCTGGGCTTCCTATAAACACTTGTGAAACAAATGAACCTGAAACATCTTCAACTTCCAGTTCCTTTTTGAAGTCTGTAGTAATATCGGCAAGACTTGCACCCAACCAACCGTATGTTATTTTTCCGTCGCTTATAAACTGGTCAATGGCAGTTTTAATGTTGTTGATAGGAATAGAAAAGCCTAAGCCTTGACTTCCACCAGATTGAGAGGCAATCCAGGAGTTAATGCCTATGACTTCACCGTAAATGTTTATTAAGGGACCGCCAGAGTTTCCTTGGTTAATGTCTGCATCTGTCTGAATAAAGTCACTTATAGAACCAATTTGAGCTCCACTACGACCTGTTGCACTAACAATTCCCTGAGTAACAGAGGCAAAGTATCCCAAAGGGCTTCCCATGGCAAGACAAATGTCTCCCTGTTGAACAAGGTCACTGTCACCCAGTGTTGCAACTGTTATGCTAGAAGGATCATCGCACTGGAAAGAGACTAAAGCTATATCCATTCGTTCATCTTTTCCTACTAGAGTGCCTTCGAATTCCCGTTCATCGTTAAGTCTGATAGTGATTTTTTTAGCATCTCCTGCTACATGTTCATTTGTAAGAACATATACCGTCTTTCCTGTTTTACGCACTATAAAGCCTGAACCCAAACCTTGAGATTCGTATTCGCGAGTTCCGCTTCCAGAGTCTCCGTTACCAAAGTTAAAAAAGTATTCAAAAGGATTATATGTTTGTACAGTCTGTGTTGTGGTAACATCAACTTCAACAACTGCTGGTAACACTTCTGAACTTATGGAACGAAATGTCGTCTGTAGGGCTTGCGTTACCGCCAGTGCATCTGCCGGTATTTTTACTGCCGCTTCTGAAGCAGAGCGATTTTCTTGAGCAAAAGCTACATTTGCTGAACCTTTATTGACTTTGCATGAAAGTGCAAAAATGCCGAATGCTACAGCTGTTGCAGCGGTAACTGTTAGTATGCCTTTAGTCCATTTTTTCATGGGAAGAAACCTCCGTCTATTTTCTTACTGCTAATATAACAACTTTTCTGCCATTTGTGTTACTGTTTCTATACTAATAACAAAGTTTTATTTTGTTAAGAAATCCTTACTACTTATTGACTAAGACCGTTAAAATCCGCTATTATATCCTACATTATGTTTTTGCTTGTAGGGACCCGCTACTCCCTGCAGGAAATATGTTATTAGAGGTTTTTAA
>DMQP01000107.1 GCA_003455655.1 Treponema sp.
GCTGCCTTTAGTACACAAAGTGGAAAACTTGAAGTGCAGTGGGAAAGTTCTTCTTCAGAAGATGTTCATTCCCTTGAAGTTTTGTGTAGTGGAAATTCGGGGGAACAAAAACTGATTGTTCCTGCATCAAAAACAGCTTGTGCTTTTTCTTGTATTCCAGATGGTTCTACTTACACCATTAGTATTTGTGCACTTGATATTGCTGGTAATAAAAGTCGTGTGGTAACGCAGAGTGTTGTTGTTAATACAGAACCAGCAGTGTATCGTGCTTGGCTTGATCGAAGTCGTGTTGCCCTTGGTGACGGAACAAAAGAAATGGTTTTGTTTGTGCAAGGTTGCAATTTTGGTCAGGCAGAAGATGGTCTCTTTGTTGTTCAATTAGATTCGTATGATACTATTCCCCATGTGCTAGAAATTACGGATGCGACAAGTGCTTTTTGTTCATTTGTAATTCCCCCAAAAAAAGGAAACTACACTGCAAGCGTTATTTATAATGATCTTCTTCTTGCAACAACTACTTTTGAAGTGTGCGATAGTCCTTGTGTAAATGAAGTTATGCTTAGTAAGACACAAGTTCCTGCGGGAAGTGCACACAGTGTAACTGCACGTATTTTAGGAACAGGACTGGATTTGTGCACTGATGTAAGACTCAGTCTTTTGTTAGATAATGAAGTTGTGCTTGAAAAAAAAGCAAGTCCTCTTTCTACAACAAGTTATGAATGTACTTTTGAAACTCCTGTCGAAGAAGCAGATTACACACTTTCGGTAACGGTAGATTCAGTTCAACAAGATATAACATCTTTGCTTCAAGTGTATGGAACAATAAGCATTACTTCTGTAGATGAAGCCTATGCTCCTTTGTGTAATTGCGGTAAAGAAATTGAACTTATTGTTCGAGGAAAAAATCTGAATGTTGAAGAAGATGCGCTTTTGGTTGTGTGTAATGGAAAAACATATAAGCCTTATAAAATAGAAAGTTCTCTTTGTTATGTAAAGGTTTTTATTCCCGTAAGTGCTTGTGCGCGAGATATAGACATTAGTGTTTGTGTTAATGGAACAGAAAGTGAAACGAAGGGAGTTCTTAAAGTTCTTGAATTGCGTGATTACATTGACAATCAGTTTGCCCTTCTTCCGGTTGCAGATAAAACAGTAACTCTTTCAAAAGCGGGCAGTAGTCTTCTAAAGCAGAACACTCAGATTGCAGCTTTTACTTTAGGAAAGTATGTTGTTACGCAAGGTTTGTGGTATGAAGTCTTTGCATGGGCAAAAGAACATGGCTACACTTTTACTAAAGAATACACAGTTCAAAACATTAGTTCTTTACTGCCTTGTACTGATGTGTCATGGAGAGAAGCGGTAGTGTGGTGCAATGCTTTTACCGAATGGCACAATGCTCATTTAAAAGATGGCGAGTCTGCTTTTACTTGTGTTTACTACGAAGATTCAAACTGCACAAAAATTGTAAGAACTGTTAGTGGAGACTTAACGCTTATGACTGACAGTGGAAAAAGTGACAATCCTGTTGTAAAAAAATCTGCAAACGGTTATAGGCTTCCTTCTGCGGCAGAGTGGGAATATGCCTTCCGTGGAGCAAATACCAGTGCAAGCGATTGGGATTTTTCGTATGCAGGAAGTACAAATCTTCAGACTGTTGCGTGGTACAGTGCAAATAGTGGAAAAGTTCTTCATGAATGTGGAAAGAAAAAAGCAAATGCTTTGGGTTTATACGACATGAGTGGCGGTGTGTGGGAATGGATGAGTGACTGGGCTATCTCAAATGTAACAAGAAGATTGCGGGGCGGTTCATACAAATCTTCGGAAGAAGAATGTAGTGCAGCCTGTGATGGCTCTGCAAAAATTCCGTATCTTTCAGATGGAACAATAGGGTTCCGTCTTGCAAGAAATAAATAACGGAGGAAGTATGAAACAATTTTTTTTAACAATGTCTTTTGTCTTTGGACTTGCGCTCTTGCTTTCTTGCAATACTGCTTGCGGAACAGAAAAAATAACTTCTTCTTCTTTTGAAAAAACACTTTGCCTTGTTAACTGGAATGTTGAAACTTTTTTTGATTCTGTTACTGATGGCAATGAATATGATGAGTATAAATCTTCTGACTGGGGACATGATGCTTATGTTGAACGACTTAAACGTCTTGCGTCAGTAATTCGTGCTCTTGATGCTGATATTTTTGTTATGGAGGAACTAGAAAACGAGGGCGTTCTTTTTGACTTGTACAATTTTTTATCTGATGAGTGGGACTCAAAAAAAATCTATCAGTATGCGTGTTTTGCAAAAGATGCAAACAGTTCAATAGGCTGTGGGCTATTGTCACGATATCCCCTAAGAGATATGAGTGTTCATGCACTTGATGTAAGAACAGAAGCAGAATCTATGCCTTCTATGAGACCTCTTTTGCAAGTAAGTGTCGATACAGATGGAAAAGTTGTGCAACTGTTAGTAAGCCACTGGAAGAGTATGTTGGGTGGAGTAGAGAAAACAGAATTGTGGCGCAACTGGCAAGAGTCAGTTTTGTATTCCGCTTTTGAACGTAACGGAACAGAACAAGCTGTTGTTGCTTGTGGAGATTACAATCGTGATGTATCACATTTTGCAGAAGGTTCAAAAAAATCTTGCGTTCGTTTAAGAAGTGCTTTGTCTGACAAAAGTCTTGATGTGGTAACCGGTTGGAATGATCCTAACGGGTCAACAGTGCAGCCTGGAAGTTACTATTATGACGGTTGGTCTCGCATAGACAATTTTTTTACTGGTGGAACAGCAAGAATTGTTTCTTTTGCTCCAGCAACTGACGGTCCTTGGTGCGACAGTGAAAGTAAGATTCCGCTGGGTTATAAAATTTGGAGTGGCAAAGGTTATAGCGATCATCTTCCCGTGCGGTGTGTAATTGCTTACTAAATTATTTCTTTTTAACTATGTACAAATATTCTTTTACATGTGTGTTGCGCGCAGAAAGATTTCGACTTGCTCTGTATGTGTTGTATGCTTCTTCCAATACGGTAACTTCTCCGCACTGAGAAAGAAGAGAGGTCATTTCTTTTTTTGAAATAAAGCCTTCATTGTTAAACGAAATAAGTAAGTAGCGTGCGTTAAGGTGTTGCACTAAATCGAGGAATGTCTGTGCTGACTGTGAGCGTTTGTTGTAGAGCGAACGGTTCCAGTCGCGCGGTATTCCTGACACTTTGCTTATGTTTTTTTGTTCTGGCATTTGGTAATGAGATAACAAGTTGAGCATAAAATAATTTGACCCATAAGGATGTTGATTGTAGGGAGGATCTATGTAGGCAAGATCTACTTTAGGATTATCTTGTGAGTGCACTAAATCGTTTGCGTTTGCACAAAAAACTTTCCATTCTGAATTAAAAGAACTAAAGAGAGGGAAGGGAAGTGCTATGTGACCCATAATACGAGAAAGCGCGTTTTCACCGTTACCGCCAAATTTTCCTACACCAGTTTCTGAGTTTTTGTAAAAGCCTTTGAAGACTCCTCCTGTGTTTGCATGAATAGAGGCTTCTGCTAAAAGTGGAGCAATAAAATAGTGTTGGTCTTTTTGTGGAACTATGTCGGCAATGCACTGTCTCATGCAGTCGAGGTAACAAGCGTTATAGGGTGTGTAAAAACAGCGTTCGTCTTTTTTTATGTCTGAAAGATTTTTTGGAGCATAGAGACTGCTTATAAAACCGGGTGTGTCTTCTGGTCTAATAAAGCGATTTTCGTCTGCTAAGTACTGTTCCATTTTTTGAGCACAAGAAGCATTGAGCTTTGTGTAGATTTTTTTCAGACGAGCAATATCTTGAGACGAAGGGTTAGATAAATAACACTTACTAATTAACGAAGCGTAATACTCTAAGTCGTTTGCGTAAATAAAAGATGAATGTTGTTTAAGAAATCGAGAAACAATGCCACTTCCGCTAAAAACATCGAAAGTAACTAACTTTTTTTTGCCCAAGTGAGTTTGAACATATTCTACTCCTTGCGCAATAAAAGAAAGCAGAGCACGCTTATTGCCTATGTAGGTAACAAGCTGCTCTGTTAGATATGCAAAGTTTTCGGAATTAGTATTTGTAGATTGCGTAGACGTTGGTCGCATCGTAAGCTGCCATAATCAGCAGAGAGCGAAGAATTGCTTTTGTGTTAGAAAAGTCAAGAGCGTAACCGTTTCCGTCGCGTGCTGTGTTAAAAGTAACTGTTGCATTCTTGTTGCCACTAATCTGTGCTATTGATGCACGAACTGCCTGGCAGTATGTGTAGTAGCTAAGAATGGGTTTTGTTGCAGATGCATCGGGCGTACCAGTAAAGCTGAACGATGTGGGGTCTGCAAAACTTCCATTAGTTACTTTAACCAAAGCCAATGTTGCTGTTCCCACGGTGTCGGTAGGAATGTTTACATACATGTTAACGGTTGTAACTTTGTTGTCTTCTACACTTGGTGAAGTTCCGCCCAAACCAGAAAGACATCCAGTTAAAGCGAGCGACATTGCTACAAGCAGGGTAATAAGTACTGTGTTTCGAGTTTTCATTTTAATCCCCCTAAAATTATTTTGCACCAGTTACTTTCAACAGACGCTTTTCTGCAGCTTCGTTTGCATCGCTTGCATCTTTGCGTAATTTGTCTGTAACGGTTTTAATGTTGTTGACCATGTATACAGGCTGCAGTGTTGCATCCAAACAGTCACGCCACAGTGCACTTTCTGGATCGATGGTGTTGCGTTTAAGCGTTGCCATGCTAATAGGAATGTGTACATATTTGTCGTGAACAAGACCAATAACAATCTTTGTCTTACCAGCCATTGCAGCATGTACTGCGTTGTTGCCTAAGCGCTCACAGTAAATAGAGTCGTTTGCAGTGGTAACTGCCGCACGAACTTCGTAGCTGGGGTCAATGTACTTGAGGTTTATGTGGAACTTCTTTGCAGCAAAGTATTCTGTAATTTGATCGCGTAAGAAAATACCAATGTCTGCAAGTTTTTTGTTTCCAGATGCATCTGTCTGATTGGTTGTAGTAAGCAGCTCCTGTCCTGCTCCTTCTGCAACAACAACAACTGCGTGGTGGCGTTTGTTGAGACGTTCTTCCAAGTGATGTAAGAATCCGTTTGGTCCGTCCATATCAAATGGAACTTCGGGAATAAGACAGAAGTTTGATTCGTGGCTTGCAATGGCAGCTGCGGTTGCAATAAAGCCAGATTCGCGACCCATAATCTTTACCAGACCAATGCCGTTAATTTGAGAGTGTGCTTCCATGTGACAACTGTTAATTGCAACGGTTGCTTTCTGTACTGCTGTTTCAAATCCGAATGAACGGTCAATAAACTGAAGGTCGTTATCTACCGTTTTAGGAATACCAACAACAGCAACTTTAAGTCCACGGCGTTCAATTTCGTTTGCAATGTCTAAAGCTCCGCGCTGAGTTCCGTCACCACCAATAATAAACATCATGTTGATGTTCATGCGTTCAATTGAATCAACAATGTCTTTTGTTCTGTCTCCGCCACCGCGTGATGTTCCTAAGAATGAACCACCAATTTTGTGAATGGTGTCTACAACATCGGGGTTAAGAGGAATAGGTTCGTAGCCCTGTTCTTTGAAAAATCCTTTGTAGCCAAACTGAATTCCCAAAATGTCGCGAACACCGTAGCGGTTCCACAGACAGCGAACAACTGCACGAATAACATCGTTTAATCCAGGACACAAACCGCCACAAGTACAAATGCCTGCTTTAACATGTGAGGGATTAAAATAAATGTATTCGCGAGGACCTGCTTTTTCTAGCAAGTTTGATTTATCGTCATCATCTTCTTTTTTGTCTGCAAAAACATTTACCTTGTTACGAACAAAAGAAGAATCTTTTACGTATGCTGCTCTGAAATCACCGTGTTCACGTGAAAGCTCTATCGGTGAATGAATTTTACACTCTCCCAAATTTTCTACTGTAAAATCATATTTGGCGCTCATGCGGTACCTCTGATAATGATTGCTTTAATTTTTTCAATAATAACCCCAGACGGCAAAAAATTCAATATGTATTTTTAAGTGAACAAAACAAATCACGTTTTATGTATAGGTTCAATTTTAATAGACTTGAATTTTCAAACTAAATGTCTTACTTTGAAAATATATCTTATCTAACAGGAGCACGAGATGAAATCATCAATCGTAAAATTCAGTACACTTGGAGCAGTACTTTTGTGCGCTCTTCTTTTTACCGGATGCGGATACAACACAATGGTTAGCCAAAGAGAAGCTGTTGACGGACAGTGGGCAAATGTTGAAAGCCAGTATCAAAGACGTAGTGACCTTATTCCTAACTTGGTTAATACGGTTCAAGGTTATGCTCAGCACGAAGCATCTGTTCTTACTGCAGTAACTAATGCACGTACACAGGCTGCTTCTATTACCGTAGACACAGATGATCCAGAAGCTTTTGAAAAATATGTTGAAGCTCAGTCTCAGCTTTCTTCAAGTTTGAGTCGCTTGCTTGCAGTTGCAGAAGCATATCCTGATCTTAAAGCAAACGAAAACTTCCTTGATTTACAGAGTCAGCTTGAAGGAACAGAAAATCGTATTGCAACAGAACGCAATCGCTATAACGAAGTTGTACGCACTTACAATACAACTATTCAGAAGTTCCCTGGACTTATTACTGCAAAAATCTTCGGCTTTAAGGAAAAGGCTTACTTTAAAGCAGAACCGACTGCCGCTGCAGCACCCGTAGTTCAGTTTTAGTCTATGAAGTACCGTACCTTTATTCGCAAACTGTCGCTGGGCCAAGATGACCTTGAACAGATTAAACATGCGGTTCAGGAAGCAGAAGCAAAAACCTCTGGCGAAATAGCGCTTGCCATTATTCCCGAAAGTGCCTCTTATGCCTTTTGGGAACTGCTTATGGCACTGGTAACTTCAATTCTTTTACTGACGGCGGTGTTCCCTCTGGCAGACAGTGTGTATGCATGGCTTTCTAGACTTGCTTGGGGAGAGCGACCTTGGTATTTGGTTGCTTTCTATTTGCTTTTGTGTGCGGTTTCGGTAGGGCTTTTGTATGTAGCTTACAACATTCCTTTTATAGATTCACTCATTGTTCCTCAGCGTGCAAAAGATCATGCAGTGTATGCAAGAGCAATGAGGTACTTTACCGAAAGTGGTGTGTATGCAACAACAAGTCATTCGGGCATTCTTATTTTTGTTTCGTATTTTGAACATCAGGTTCGCATTGTTGCAGACCGTGGCATAAGTCAAAAAATTTCACAGGACTTGTGGAATCTAATTGCAGATGAAATGGCGGAACAACTTGCAAAGAAAAATGTGAAAGAAGCTTTTCTTGGTGCGGTAACTCGTGCTGGAGATTTACTTGCTGAATATTTTCCTTCGCAAGGACAAAAACAAAATGAATTGAGTGATGGTCTTGTTATTCTGGAGAATGATGTATGGGCGTAAAGAAAAATAACAAACCCTTTGGCGGACTTATTGTTATGTTGCTGTGGGTGCTTGTTCCTTTTTTGGCAGTACGATCATGTACGTCAAAATCAGAAGCTCAAGTCAAAGCAACAGAGCCTGTCGTTACCGAGACAAGTAGTGAAGAGCAAACTCAAACGGTAAATCTTTCTGACTATACGGTTTCAAATGATGGTTCTTACGCAAAGACCTATAGTCAAGACAGTAAGGGTTTGTATGAACTTACGGGACCTGTCATGGATGTTGCGCATATTCTTTCCGAAAGTGAATACTATCAGCTTAATTCATTTCTTCTTAACCTTTCTGAAAAAACAGGAGCACAAATTGTTGTGCTTACCGTTCCAAACCTTAACGGCCTTGCAATCGAAACATTCAGTATTGAACATGCAACAAAGTGGGAGTTGGGACAAAAGGGTGTAGATAATGGTGTGCTGCTTACTGTTGCTATGCAGGAACATGACATTCGTATTGAAACTGGTTACGGAGCAGAAGGTTCTTTAACTGATGCTAAGTGTGCACGCATAATTCGAAATGTTATAGCGCCAGCTTTCCAGCAGGGAAAGTATGGAGAGGGCATTATTTCTGCTGTTGAAAATATGGCAGGAATTTTACAAGATGATCCTTCTCTTGTTACCATAAGTGAAGAAGAAACAGATGCAACTCCAGCACTGATTGCTATGGGCGTTTTCTTTGTCTTTATGGTTATAATGATTATACTTGCGGCGACACATTCAAAAGCAGGTTTTGCTGGTGGTCCTCGCGTAACAAGTATTCCCACTTCTATGTTCAATAGTTCTTTTGGTAGTAGTTCTGGCGGATTTTCTTTCCACGGTGGTGGCGGAAGTTTCGGCGGTGGGGGAGCAAGCGGAAGATGGTAAAAAAAATGCTACGCATTTTTTTTACCATCTTCCTTGCGAGAATTTTTGCTTTGCAAAAATTCTCGGCGGTATATGCGGAATAACATCTGCTTTTGTTCAGTAAGCTGACTGAGACTGAGTGGGGCAGGTTGAAAAAATCGCGGTTTTGCGCTATGGTTAGTCTATGGCTTATGAAGTTACGGCGACCAGACGAAGGCCGCAAAGATTTGAAGATTTAGTGGGACAGGAATTTGTTGCTGACACTTTACGCAATTCCTTGCAGAATAATCGCATTGCCCACGCATACCTTTTTACTGGCCCTCGCGGTTGTGGAAAAACCTCTACTGCTCGAATTCTTGCAAAAGCCCTTAACTGTCAAAACGGTCCGACTGCAAGTCCTTGCGGTCAGTGTTCTGCTTGTAAAGAAATTACTGCTGGTTCTTCACTTGATGTAATAGAAATAGACGGTGCTTCAAACAACGGCGTTAATGATGTTCGCCAAATAAAAGATGAAGTTCTTTTTCCGCCTAACTCAAGCCGATACAAAATCTACATTATAGACGAAGTTCACATGTTGTCAGAAAGCGCATTCAATGCACTTTTAAAAACAATAGAAGAGCCGCCGCCATACGCCATATTTATTTTTGCAACTACAGAACTGCAAAAAGTTCCTGCAACTATAAAGAGTCGTTGTCAGCAGTTTAACTTCCGCCTTGTTCCCATAGAAAAAGTAAAAGAACAACTTGCTATTGCCGCCCA
>DMQP01000229.1 GCA_003455655.1 Treponema sp.
CGTCGTTCTCCACCACTTAATGTGTAGGCTTCCTGCTTGCGGATTCTTCCAATCGAAAACTCTTCAATCAATTCTTCGAGTAATTGTTTTTTTTGTGTGTGGTCTAAATCTTTTCGTGTTTCAATAATTGACCAAATGTTTTCTTCGACTGTTAGTTTTCTAAATACTGAAGGTTCTTGCGGTAAATAAGAAATGCCTAACTGTGCTCTTTTATACATGGGCAAAGAAGTAATGTTTTGATTGTCCAAGTACACCTTGCCACTGTTGGGTTTATGAAAGCCGACAATCATATAAAAGGTTGTTGTTTTTCCAGAACCGTTAGGACCTAAAAGCCCTAAGACTTCTCCTGTTTGCATGGTAAAATCAATTCCCTGTACAACCTTTTTTTTGCCAAAGTTTTTATACAATGATTCAATGCGTAATGTGTGTTGGTTTGTAAATGAATCACTCATGCGCTTCTTCCTCTTGAGTTTTTGTGACGGTAACCGAACCGCGTACTCTTCCGTCGAGCGTAATTTCTTGTGTGTCAAGATTAAGAACAATCTGCTGTGCGCGGAATGTGTCAGTGTTTTGTGTTACTTGCGGATTTCCTTCAAGTGTAAGCATTTGTTCGTCTTTTCGGTAAATGGCATAGGAAGCAGTACAAGTGTTATCTTTTTGTTTGAGTGTAATAGAAATTTGCATAACAGCAACATGAGCTAGATCATCGTATTCAATACGCTGAGCCTGAGCCGTTACTCCGTTTTCTGTGTCGTTAAGAGTTACATTTCCTTCGAGAGTTGCAATTTTTGTATCACGGTCATAGGACATTTTGTTACAGGTAAAAGTCATACCGCTTTCACTGTTAGTTCCGCGAATGTTACCGCTTGCAGTAATGAATCTAAAATCTGTTCCCGAAAGTTCAATGCTGTCTGCAAAAATTTCCATTGTTTCGGTTATGATGTGTGCGTTTCCGGTAAGTGTTGTGTAACCACTTTTTTCTGATGCGTTACCGCTCATGCTATCTGCATAGAATTTGATTGTTTCTGAGTGAAGGGGTAGAGTAAAACTAAGCGCAAAAAGCAGCACAAGAAGATGACGCTTCATTCTTGACCTCCTTCGTTAGTGACTGTGCCACTGACTTTTCCAGAAAAACTATATTGTCTGCTTATGCCACTTGCAGAAAAACCTGTGCCTGTTAACTGCATGTCGTCTTTGGTAAGTGTTACTCGGTCGTTTGCTCCAGAAGTAAGTTGTTCTGTTTTTCCATTCCAGCGTAAACTGTCTGCTTGAATGTGAACATTTTCTGAATAATTTTTTATAAGAATGTTATTGAACAATGTGTATCGTTCTTCTTTTGTATCTATGCCTAATAAAACACAAGAGCCTTCTGTTTCTACTTCTTGTTCTTTGTTCCATGTAGTAAAAGTTGCATCTTGTGCGTAAATAGAATTATTTTTGTATTGTTCAATTTGAATTGCATTTAGTTGTAATGAAGGATTTGCTTCTTCGTATCGCGTTAACTGAACATTGCTAAAAGTAAGTTCGGGAACAGAATCTTCTGAATTAACCTGCTGACCGTAACGCAGTGTGCATGAACTGAGTGTTAGTAAAACAAAAATCATGCGTGCAAGTGTTACGGCAACAGATTTTTTCATAGGGTTAGTCCTTTGCGTTTTTAAGTGCTGCTTTTATAAACTCGCGGAACAAAGGATGTGGTGTTGAAGGACGGCTTACAAATTCAGGATGATATTGCACACCAATTCCCCAGGGATGATTTTTCCATTCAAATGCTTCTGCCTGCTTGTCTCCAGTAGAATATGCGCTGGTAATAAGACCTTGTTCGGCAAGTGCTTTTTCGTAATGTTTGTCAAAGGTGTACTTTGAGCGGTGTCGTTCTACAATGCGCGGGCTATTATAAATCGAATAGAGTTTTGTTCCCTTGGTAATATCAACAGATGAAGCACCTAGTTTCATAACGGCAGCTGCAGTTGAACCAGATTGTTCTTCTGGTAAACTGATTATGGCGTGTTCTGAACTTTGCATAAACTCTGTTGTGTCTGCATCTTCCCAGCCACAGAGTGTGCGAGCTGTTTCTATTGCCATAAGTTGCATGCCTAAATCTATACCTAAGTAAGGAATGTTGTGTTCGCGGGCATAGCGTACGGTTTTAAGAAGACCCATAAATCCACGCTGACCGTAATTGCCTGGAATAACAATTGCATTTACATCTGCAAAGTATGGAGAAATATCTGTTTCTTTTTCTAAGAGTTCTGAATCAATTTTTTTAACCGAAAGTTCTGCATTGCTTCCTGTTACGGCTGCATGCAAAAGTGATTCTCGTACCGACTTGTAACAGTCATCGAGGTAGTCTTTTTTGCCAACCATTGCAACGGTTACTTTAGCAGTCGGATTGTTTAATTTGTCAAGGAAGTGAGTCCACTCTTTTACATCTGTTTTTCTGTTTTTAAGTTCGAGCTTTTCAAGAATTTTTGCATCAAGTCCTTGCTGATGGAAAATGACGGGAAGTTCGTAAATAGATTTTTCAACATCGGTAGAAGTAAAGACACTGCCCTGAGCTACATTACAGAAAGATGCAATTTTTTTCTTCATGCCTTCTTCAATAGGAACTTCACAACGACACAAAAGAATGTCTGGCTGAATACCAACTTCTTGCAACTGTTTTACTGAATGTTGTGTGGGTTTAGATTTTAATTCTCCACCAGTAATAACGGGAACTAATGTTAAGTGAATGCACAAAGAATTTCCTTTTCCCATTTCGCGCATAAACTGACGGGCTGCTTCCAAATAAGGAACAGCTTCAATGTCGCCAACGGTTCCGCCTATTTCAACAACAACAACATCTGCTTGAGACTTGTCGCCAACATGCCTGATGCAGCGTTTAATTTCGTCTGTTACATGAGGAATAACTTGTACGGTTCTTCCGTTATAACGACCAGCTCGTTCGTTGCGAATAACATTTTCGTATACTTTTCCTATAGTGATGCAGTTTTCGTCGCTTACTTTAACTGATGTAAAACGGCTGAAGTTACCTAAGTCAAGATCTGTTTCGGCTCCGTCTTCGGTAACATATACTTCTCCATGCTGATAGGGGCTAATGTTACCTGCATCTACATTGATGTAGGGGTCACATTTTATCATTTCTATTTTAAGCCCGCTGCATTCCAAAAGACTGCCTATGGTACTGGATGCAACACCTTTTCCTAAACTTGAACAAACGCCGCTGGTAACTAGGATATACTTACTCATATTCGGTTATTATAACAGATTGTGACACTGTGCGCAATGAGTGAAGGTTAGCAAGAGACTATGTGTGGTGGTGAGGGTGGGGTGAGGCGGCTTACTAAAAGAATAATAAGTGCGGGAACAAAAAGACCAGTAAGTACGCAAAGAGCACGAAGTCCTTCTGTTGCACTTGTTCCAAAGAGTTTTGCTATGAAGGGAGCACAAAGCCAAAGCCCTATGGCACAAGCAAAGGGAATAAAGAGAGCAAGAAGTCCTTGTAATGCTTGCGTTTGTGCTTTTGTTTCTATGGTAACAGTCATGCCTGTTTTTAATTCAAATTTGTGTGGATTCGTTACGGTAAATGTTGTTCCTTTGTGTGAACAATCAGAGGTGCACGACATACATGCTTCCAGTGAAAGTGGAGCAACTGTAATGTTTTTGTTTTCGATTGAAATGATGGTGCAAATTTCTTTCACTATTTGTGCTCCTTAATTTGACTCATTCGTAAAGCACATTCTTTTACGCCAGCGGTATTACCTAACTCTTCGTAGGCATCGTGTAAATTGTAAAGCGCATCGTAGTAGTAGGGGTTTATAGTAACTGCCTGTTCAAAAGCTTCTGCTGCTTCTGCATAGGCGTTTTCGTTAAAGAAAAGAACACCCAGTGTATTCCACAAGTGGCTGTTGTTGTCGTTGAGGGAAAGTCCCATTTCACAGTAGGCCATTGCTTCATCAAGTGAACCTTCAGAAAAACATAAAATAGCTAAAGCTTCAACTATTTCTTCGTCTTCGTCGTTATAACTGAGCGCTTTTTCCATTGCAGCTTTTGCGGCTCGTAAGTTTCCAGAGTCTCTGTAAGTAATGCCTAAGTTAAACCACAAAAGATAGTTCTCTTGTTCAACAGTGATGGCTCGCTTAAGGCAAGCGATTGCTTCTGCGTATTCACCGTGTTCTGCGAGAATTATAGCTTGATTGTTTAACTTTTCAGAACTTTCAACCACGATTTTTCTCCTGAGTAATTTGTACAGGAATCATGCTTGTAAAAAGTCCTGTTATAAGAGCACTTGCTTCGTTACCAGAACCAAAACATTGTGTAAGACTTGAGCAACCATCTTGTATAAGTTCTATACCCTGACTTCTTGCTTTTTCAATTGATTCTGATTCCTCAAGAATGTGTATAGCTTGTTCAACTGCGGGACTGTCTATGCCTTCGCTACGTGCTTTTTCAAAACATTCTTGTAAACGAGTGTCGCCTTTGTTTTGTGCAAGATGTAAAAGAACAGGTAATGATTTTTTACCTTCGACAATATCATCTCCGCGTTTTTTTCCTGCATTGCCACTTGTTAAGTTTATGACATCATCTATAATCTGAAAGCCTGCACCTATTTGTCCAGAAGCTTCGGTTGCTGTTTTTACTAACTGTTGATCTGCATTACATGCCAAAAGACCTGTGCGTATTGCAAGAGAAGCAAGCGTTCCTGTTTTGTTTTTTACCATTGCAATGTACTGTTCTGCAGAAGGAACTGCATTGTGGCTGTTATGCCATGCTATATCCATTGCCTGACCTAAGTGCAATTTACGAACTTCTTGTGTGTATGCCTGGTAGAGTGCAAGTTTTGTACTGTCGCTACAAGGAGCATTTTGTATACAAGTGCCTGCTTCAAAGTAGAGCCAAGAGGCAGCGTTTAATGCAACATCGGTTCCGTAGGTAATGTAAGCTGCGGGTTTGCCTCGTCTTGTGTCAGAGCGATCTTCTATATCATCATGAATTAAACTTGCGGTGTGAATAAATTCTACCAGTGGAACAAGATGAAAGGCAAGTTCCATTTCGTTACTGTTGTCGCTGTCTTTTTTTTGTCTGACTAATTCAGCTTTTGCGGTAAGCACTAACAGTAAGGGACGCCAACGTTTTCCGCCTAAAAGAATAAGAGAACGAGTAGGACCTGTAAGTGGGGCAATGTGCACATTCTCTACCGCAGAGGGAAGAAGTCCAAAGGATTGTTGCTTCCATGTTTCGTTGGGAATAGCAGGAAGTGCTGTTTGAATTTCTTTTTCTATGCGGTCAAGATAGTGCTTGTATATGTCTGTCATGTTGCCTTGCTAGAATTCGCAGTGCTCTTTGATGAGCTTGTTAATTTCTGCTGCCATGTTTGAAAGGGGAACCTGTTTTTGAACTCCACCTAATTCCCAAGCAACACGAGGCATTCCGTAGACTATACTTGATTTTTCGTCTTGACCTAATGTCCATGCACCCTGTTTGCGCATTTCGGTAATTTTCAAAGCACCGTCTCGACCCATACCGGTCATAATAACGCCCAGTGCATGATTTTGGTAGACTTTAGCAACTGATTCAAAAAGAACATCTGCAGAAGGTCTGTGACCATTGCACAGTTCATCTTGGCAGGTACGAACAACAGTGTTAAGTCCCATCTTTTCAACATAAATGTGCCAGTCGCCCGGAGCAATGTAAACGTGACCCTTTTCAAGTTTTTCCATATCTGTTGCTTCGGTAACAGTAAGCGGACAAATTTTATTAAGACTTGCAGCAAATTCTTTTGTGAATCCCGCAGGCATGTGCTGAACTACAAGAATGGGTACGGGACAGTCTGGAGTAATGTCTGCAAAAACTTCGCGTAAGGCGTTAGGTCCACCTGTTGAAATACCAATGGCAATGATGTCAATTTTTCCAGGCATTTTAAGCGGAGTAATTTTTGCAGGCTGTTTTGCGGTACGAGGTTTCCACAGTGACGGTTGGAAAGAAGGTGCGGGCTTTGTTGCTGCTTCTGCCGAAGGAGTGTTAAGTTCTTCTGAACTTCCTACCTGTGGGTGAATGAATGTTTTGTGTTCTGCTTCCTTCTTTTTAGCAACGGCAATTTCTGCTTCTTTAAGTTTTATCTGCTGATTGAAGAAGTCTGGCGGATAAACATTCTTTCCGTGGAAACGAGCATAAGCTCCACCGTAAGAAGAAATTTTTTCTACTATCTGAGCAGAAACATCTGCAATGTTGGTAGAGATAGAGCCGTTTGGTTTAGTAATAAAGTCACTTGCTCCCAGTTCCAAACATTCAATGGTAACGGCTGCACCCTTTGTTGCGATTGACGAAAGAATAATAACAGGAGTATCGATGCCCTGCTTGCGTGCTTGGCGTAAGAATTCAACACCGTTCATTTCGGGCATTTCAATATCGAGCAAAATTGCATCTGGTTTTACCTGAGGAACTTTTTCGAGCGCAAACTTTCCGTTCATGGCGGTTGCAACTGTTTTCATTCCCGAAGTAGAGTCGACGATACGCGAAATAAGATTTCTCATAAGTGCTGAATCATCGCACACTAAAACTTCTATGTCAGACATTTGTTCTGAAACTTGTTCCATTAGTGATACCCCTCTATGTTTTATGAATTATTTATTTTCGTTTTTTTGATATAGACAAGCCCAATCGGTTTTAAGGAATTCAAATTTTGTGTCCATGCCAAACAAACTTTCTGAGTGTCCTATGTACAGATAAGAATGTGGTGCCATTGAAGCGTAGAAACGATCAATAACGGCTTTCTGTGCTGGTTCGTCAAAGTAAATTAAAACATTACGACAGAAAATAATATCAAGATTACGTGCTCCTGAATCAAAGCGCAAGTTATGATAGTCAAACTTTATTGTCTGCATGAGTTCAGGTTTTACCTGATACCCTGTTTCTGTTTTTGTAAAAAATCTTGTAAGGTAGTTTTCGGGAATGCCCTGAATGCGGTTAGTTGGGTAAAAGCCCTGCTGTCCGACCATGAGCGATTTAAGTGAAATATCACTTGCCATAATGTCGAATGTAAAAGGAGCTGGCAGTTTGTCTTTAAGAATCATTGCAATAGTGTAGGGTTCTTCACCGGTGGAACATCCTGCACTCCAAATGTTTATTTTTGTTTCGCCCTTCTTTTTCTTTTCTTCAATGATATGTGGCAGAACGTAATTGACCAGTGCATCAAAATGCGGCTGGTTGCGGAAAAACCGAGTTAAGTTTGTAGTGATGCTGTCAAGGAATAATTTAAATTCGTCTTGATTTGAAGTAATCAGTTTGTAGTACGACTGAACATCGGGAATGTTTTCTTCACGGAGACGCTCCTTGATACGACTGTCAAGAATGGAACGGTTAGTGTCCGAAAAAGTAATTCCACTTGAATCGTAAATTAACTTGCGAAACTCTTCAAATTGTGCATCGGTAAGAAGATCTGCCATAATAAATAAGTATATCCTTTATAAAGTAAACTGTCAATTTCAAAAATACAGACGCTTTAGTTCCTATACATTATACGCGGTAACAGGTTGCGCTGTATGTCCTTATATGTAAAGTAGACCTATTTGGTGCTAAGTAGACCTATGGGGTTAACTGTTTTGCCGTTTTTGTAAACAGTGAAGTGCAAGTGATTTCCTGTACTTAA
>DMQP01000127.1:0-19187 GCA_003455655.1 Treponema sp.
TGGGAAAATTCTATGCCATTAAAAACGAAGATTCAATTAAAATAGGAACAATGATTTCTACTTTTTTTGCCATTATTGTTGCTGGTGGATGTTATTTCTTAGGCGGATTTGGTCGTCTCTTTACCACACAAGAAGCAGTAAGTGCCCAAGGTTTTGACAGTATTGTTCCTACGATGCTTTCCGGACTTTCAGATGTGCTTATTGGTGTTGTTCTTATTTTGGTTCTTTCTGCATCTATGTCAACTTTGTCTTCTTTGGTACTTACTTCAAGTTCAACGCTTACGTTAGACTTTTTGGGTTCATTCAAGAAAACAAGCGAAAAAAGAAACATGCTTATTATGCGCATTTTTGTTGCAGTTTTCATAATTATTTCAGCAGTTATTGCAATTGTTCAAGCAAAGAGTCGCGTAACCTTTATTGCTCAGCTTATGGGTATTTCTTGGGGAGCACTTTCAGGAGCCTTCTTAGCGCCATTCCTTTATGGATTGTATTGGAAAAAGACAAGCCGTGCGGGTGTGGTTGCCTCTTTTGTTTTTGGAACAGTAGTTATGATTATTCAGCTGTGCATTTCTTTGGGATGGATTTCTGTAGGCGGAACTTTCCTTCCTTTTATCTTTACTAACTCGCTTTATTCTGGTGTGTTCTGTATGCTGGCATCTTTGGTCATTGTTCCTGTGGTAAGTCTTCTTACACAAAAGACTTGTCCTTCAAACACAGATGCAATGTTTGCTTGCTACGACAAAACCGTTCAAGTTCCTGCAAAAGAAGTGCTTTCAGAAAACTAAACATCTATTTTTGACGCTTTGCAAAGAGCCGGCTTTATGCTACACTTTTAACATGAGTAAACAAAAGATAATTGTAGTTGGAGCCGGCATTTCTGGTTTAACGGCGGCTGTTTATTTGCAGCGTTCTGGATTTGATGTTACCCTCATGGAACAGCATACAATTCCCGGCGGACTTTCTACTAGTTGGAAGCGCAAGGGCTTTTTCTTCGAAGGTGGCATGCACTGGCTAACAGGTTCTTCAGACAAACTGCTTTTAAACCGTGTGTGGAAAGAAGTTGGCGCTTTACAAGAAAACAATCCCATCTACAATCGCGACCCTGTGTATACTCTTATTGATGGAGACAATCCCTTACATTTGTGGCGTGACATAAATAAACTTAAAGCTCACTGGCTTGAATATGCTCCCGAAGACAAAAAGGCTATCAAAGGTCTCTGCCGTGATGTAAAAATCATGAGTGCAGTTCATATTCCCATTATGGATTTGTTTGGAGTAAAAACAACTCGACGCTGTAATGAATCGTTGCTTAGTTTTATAAAAATGGCTCCCGCTGGATTGCGCTATGCTAAACTTGCAAAACAAAGCTACGAAGATTATGTGAACAAGTTTACTAACAAAAACATTCGTCACATGCTTATGAGTCTTATTGGTTACCGTTACAATGCACTGTCTGTTATTTATACAATTGCAACTTTTGCAAGTGGCGACTGCGGATTCCCTCAGGGTGGATCAATTCGCATGGCACAAAACATTGCAGATACTTTTACTTCTTTAGGCGGAACTATTCAGTATCATACAAAAGTTGAAAAAGTTTCTGTTGTTGACGGAAAAGCTAATGGTGTGTATGTAAACGGACAGCTTGTTTCTGCAGACAGTGTCTTAGTTGCATTCGATAGCTGTACTGCCGTAAGAACAATGTTCAATCCTCCGCTTACTGACAAATGGATTGAAAAACTGAACAAGCGTGTTGTTACTGAACAAAACATTTTCTTTGGTCTTGGTGTAAATGCAGATTTGTCAAAATATCCTCCTTGCTTAGTATTGCCTTTGAAAGAAACGTATGAAGTTGCTGGTTCTCAGTTTAACGAATTGCGCATTAACAATTATGCAGGTCGTCCAGGGTATTCTCCCGAGGGAACATCAACCGTAACCTGTATTGCCATGGCAGATTGTTATCACTGGTGGAAAGCAAAACAAGAAGATGGAAGCTACAAGGCAGAAAAAGAAAAGGCAATGGAAGGTTTTATTAAATTAATTGAACAGTACATGCCTGAAATAAAAGGAAATGTTGTTGTAACAGATCTTGCAACTCCTTGCACTTATGAACGCTACACTTCAAGTTACGAAGGTTCATGGATGAGTGTGTGGGGTCCTGGTGAAGGTTCATTTATTTTCCCATCAAAATCAACAACTGTTAAGGGATTGTATTTTGCAAGTGAACGCAACCAGATGCCTGGTGGACTTCCCATTTGTGCATGGGCTGGACGCAAAGCAGCTCAGACAATCTGTCGTGACAACAAAACAACTTTTGTGTGCAGCGATGAAAACAAAAAGTGATGCCAAAATTATAAGCCGATTGTTTTTTAGTCTGCTTCCCATACAGATTTTGCTTTTGGCAATCGGTGGTATAAACTCTATTATAGATGGTTCTATAGCAAGCCATTCTCTCGGTTCAGATGCAATGGCTGTTACGGGTCTTTATCTTCCCATTGTAAAAATAATTGAAACTATAAACGCACTCATGTTGGGTGGTTCACAAATTTTGTGTGGTCAGTTTTTAGGAAAAAATCAGCTAGAACGAACACGCAATGTTTTTTCGCTCGACATGTGTGTGGTCGTTATTGTGTCTCTGGTCATAACTGCAATTAGTCTTCTGTTCCCCGTAAAACTTTCTATCGCTTTAGGTGCAGATAGTACAACGCTTCAACCTTTAGTGCAGTATATTTTTGGCGTTTCCTTTGGTATTCTTCCGCAAATGATTGGAGCACAACTTACTGCCTTCTTACAGTTGGAACAGCAACAAGCACGAACATACACAGGCATTGCTGTTATGGCTATAGTTAATGCGGTTCTTGATTATGTCTTTTTGAATGTGTGTAAGTGGGGACTCTTTGGTTTAGGACTCGCAACAACAATTAGTTACTGGGTATTTTTTCTTGTACTGGGTTCGTATTATCTTACTAAAAAACCAGTTATAAAATTCAGTGTGCGGGGCATTAAAGCTTCTGACTTAAAAACAATTTTTACTATCGGAGTTCCTGGTGCAGTCGGAATGTTTTGCATTGCAATTCGAGGTGTTGTTCTTAATCAAATTTTAACACACTCTGCTGGAACAGATGCTCTTGCTGCACTTTCTTCACTGAATGCTTTTGGTTGTCTTTTGTTTTCAGTGACGGCTGGTGTTGCTACGGCGACACGACTTTTAGCAAGTGTGTATTTTGGCGAAGAAGACAGAGAAAGTTTGTACTTGGTTATGAAGACTGCTTTGCAAAAAGGTGTTGCGGTTGTTGCAGTTTTTTCTGCACTAATTGTTGCTCTTGCTGTTCCTGCTACATATATTTTTTTCAAAGATAGTTCATCGAATGTTTTTTATCTTACAAAATGGTTGTTTAGAATTTTTCCTTTTTCAATGCCACTTTCTGCTATCTGTGTTATTTTTATAAATTACTATCAGTGTTCTTCACGACTTACCATCGTAAACATTCTTTCTGTTGTAGACGGAGTGCTTGGAGTTGTTCTTTCTAGCTTAGTTCTTTCTGTATTTTGGGGAGCAATGGGTGTTTGGATTGCACATGCACTCAACGGTGTATACACAACAATTATTGTGTTCATATATGCCTGGATTGTAAACAAAAAAATTCCACGCAAGTTAGAAGATTATCTTGCTCTTCCTCAAACATTTGGTGTTCCTGCAGACAAACGCCTAGACATAAGTATTCACTGTCAGCAAGATGTTGTAAACACTTCGGAACGAATTATAGAATTTTGTCATTCAGTTGGTGTTGATAAGAAACGAGCTTTTTATGCTGGTCTTTGTCTTGAAGAAATGGCTTCTAACATTGTTCAGTGTGGATTCGTTAACGCAAAAAAATGTAGTGCAGACATTCGTGTTGTTTACAAAGACGACTCACTTGTCTTACGCATAAAAGATAACGGTAAACCTTTTGATCCAACACAAAAGATGAAGCTTATTCAACCAGATGATGTAACACATAACATTGGTTTGCGTTTAGTGCAAGCGCTTGCAAAGAAAACTGTTTACTCAAGTGTTCTTGGCTTAAACGTTTTTACGATTGTCCTCTAAAGTTGCTACAGTGGTGCGGGCAAGCATGTCGCCTAAGCGCTTCTTTGCTATAAGATACACAAGTATTTCAACAGGTCCCAGAATCCATGTCAGGTTACGGACAATCCGCTGCCACAGAACCGCAGGTGCATTTGTGTCAGCACTTACGATGCGCTGTTTCATAATCAGTTTACCAATGCTGCCACAGGGCGGTATGTCACGAATCAAAAGATACAGCCATGCAATTCCCGTATATACAAAGGCTCTGAGCATAACCGGATAAGTTACATCAGCCGGCTTTGTAATTAAAGGATACATGATAAAAATCATAAACAGGATGGCATTTATTCCCGCAGTAATCAGATAATCGATAATAAATGCCATGATTCTTTTTCCGTCCACTACAGTTTCTCCACATACTGTTTGAATGCTGCAATTTCTTTTGCATAAATGTCTATGCCACTTTGCCAAAAGTCTGTGGTGGTAATGTCAAAGCCTGCTTTTTTGCAAACCTCTTCACAAGAGTTAGTAACTGTGTAAGAAAGCAACTGACGGTAAGTGTCTGCAAAAGAAGGTCCTTGAATTTTACTTTGAGCATACAGACCTGTTGCAAATAATTGTCCAAAGGCGTAAGGGAAGTTATAAAAATCAAGGTCTGGACTGTAGTAGTGAGATTTAATAGCCCACATGTATTCATGTCGTTCGTTGCTCAATCCACAACCGTAAGATTTTTCTTGTGCTTCTTTCATTAAGCGACAAAAATCATCTGCGGTAAGTTGCGTCTTTTCTCGTTCTTCAAACACACTTCGTTCAAAATAAAAGCGACACAAAATATCAACAAGAACTTGAGCTGTGTCTTGTAAATCTAGTTCAAGAATTTGTATTTTTTCTGCGCCCTCTGTTTGTGCAATCATGTCTTGTTTTACAATTGTTTCGGCAAAAGTACTAGCAGTTTCTGCAAGAGTCATTGGGTAGTCCAATGCAAAAGCAGGTTTTCCTTTAAGGCAGAAGAAGTGATAGGCATGTCCAAGTTCATGTGCAAGGGTAATGACATCGCTAAATGTTCCGGTAAAGTTAGTAAGTATGCGGCTTTGGTGCCCCTTTGGAAAATCTTCGTCATAAGCGCCACCAACTTTTCCCGGTCTAACTTCAGCATCAATCCAACCTTGTTCAAATGCATTCTTTGCAAAAGAGCCCATATCTTTTGAAAAAGAAGAATACTCTTTAATAATATATTCGCGAGCTTGGTCGAAGGTCCATTCTTTTTCGTTTGAGTTAAGCGGTGCAAACAAATCGTAAAAAGCTAAACCTTCTTGTGCAGTTGAAACCGTTGCATTCGTTTTTTTAAGCAGTTGTGCTTTTGCATTAAAGTATTGTCGCCACAAAGGAAGTGATTTTTCTATTGTAGAAATGAGTGCGTCTAAAGATTTTTTTTGTAAGCGACAGTTGAACAGTGAACGGTCAATCGCTTGCTTCCAGTTTCTTTTTTTGTTAAGAGTTAGTGTTTGTCCTTTGAGATTATTCAAAGAAGATGCAAGTGCAATACGGTTTTGTGAAAGCAATTGTATTTCTTTTTTCCAAGATTCGTAACGAGTTTTTGCTTCTGCGCTATATGCATCGTTTCGAATTTGATTAAAAGTTTTTCCGTCTTCTGTTTGTAAGTTAGAAATAATTTGTTCTTGAAGCATTCCCCATGCAGAACCGCCCGTTTGGTTTAAGTCAGAAGCAAGTTGTTCTTCTTCCGGAGACATTTGATGTTTTGTTGCTTCGATTTTTTCGTCTAATAAAAATTTATATTCTTTGTATTGAGTTTTGTGTTCATAAAATGCATTTAGTTTTTCTTTGTTCTGAAATAAAATTCTACTGAACAAAAGTTCTTGTTGGTTTGCACGAATGTTCAATTTTTCTATTGCATCAAGATTATTCAAAAAGTCAGTGTTTGTTGTATCGGTTGAATAATTGATGTATGCAAAAGCAGAAAGTGTTTTTGCAAGTGACATAAGTTCGTTGTAGCGGGTAAGATATGTCTCAAGCCATGAGTCAAAATCATTTTGACTTTGCGTTTGCGGATTTTCTAACATTTTGTCGATTGAGTCCATACATTTTGTGTAGGAACACAGATCGTTTTTGTATTCTGTTGAGTTAATGCTTTCGTACAGAGAATTTAAATTCCAGCGAGGTGTCTTATTCATTGTAGTCTCCATGTGCGGCAAATTAAGTCGCGGTTTTTATATTGATTTAGTTGTAATTCAATTTCTTCTTTTGTGTGAACAGTTCCCTTATTCATTCCAGGACATTCTTCTGCTCTTTTGTTCCAGGTTTGTTCATCAGTTAAAAGATGAGTCCAAAAAGGATATGTTCTGCACTGGACAGGTCGAGCATTGTATACAACACAGCCACCGCTACGCCAGAAGATGCAATCGTAATTGCTTTTTTCTCTTAGCGAAAGATATTCTTTACCATCTTCTTTTTCAACCCAGCGACAGTATGTTACAGTAAATTCTTCAACAGAAAGATTTGTTTCTTTGGCAAGGTCTTGCAGTTCTTGTTCAGAAAGAAGAACAATGCCAGGTTCATCTTTACAACAGTGAGAGCATCTTGTACAAGAAAAACATAAACCATCTTTGTAAAAAGGTTCGCTATTCATGTTTTTCTTCCTGACTAATTGCATCTAGTCTGTTTTGATAAAGTTTTGTTTCGCTTCGTAAATACTCTAACAGAGGAACTGCATCTTGTGTTAGTTCGGCATCGTCAAATTCAACATGTTTATAAATGCTCTGCAAAATAATTTTTATAAAATTTTGTGCACGTTTTATAATTTCTTCTGCATCTGCATCTTGTTGGTGACCACTCATAAACGAATCTTCAAACGAAGCTTTGTATTCATTTTGTTTTGACGCAAGTTCTCTCGCTGACTGTTCATCTGTTTCTACGGTGATGTGGCGAGTGTCTCCGTTTTTATCTAGTTTGACATGTCTGTATTCACTAAAGAATTCTTTGTATTCAAATTTGGGAACAGTTGTGTATTCTGGCGTTATTCCCGAAACAACAACAGTGTCGTCATTTATTTTTGCAATTTTAATGTTCTGTAAATCAACACCTCGTTGGTAACTTATAAGACAGTCCATTATGGAAAGAACTTCATCATAATTTTTTGATTCTTGCCCAATCAGTTTTTTGAATGAGTTAGTAAAATCTGCTTCGTTAAATTTTTCTCGCTGTTTGATGGTGCTTACTTGCTGATAGTCACGGAAACAAATTTTAAAAACATCTTTGTAGGTTTCCATGTTAAAAGTAAGGTTTTGTAAAAGTTTTAGTTTATGTTCAAATGCTTCCTGTTTACTTGCAAACTGTTCTGCTTCAGATTTAAGAGATGCAATTTCTTCTTTCTGTTTTAGAATCTGGAGATCTTTTTCTGTTTGCATATTTTCATTTACAGATTTAAAAAAAGGAAGAAGGTAGAGTGTTGCGGGAATCATTAAAAATGCACTCAAAACAGAAGATAAGACAATGCCTAAAACAGGAATTGTTTTTGAGAACAAAAAAATACACAGTGCAATAACAAAAGCAATACATGCTAAAAAGAAAGTGCTTATTAACACATTCAGCACAGGATGCTTCTTCGCTGTTTTTCTACGCTTAAACAACATAAGTCTACTATACTTGAATTTTAGCTAAAAGACAATTATCATTTTGTTTGATGCAAAACATTTATAATGATGTCAGAGTGCTTGATGCAAATTGTCGTCAGGCTTACGGTTTAACCGAAGATATAATGATGGAAAATGCAGCTTGTGCGCTAGAACAAGTTGTTCGTAAGCGTTTGTCACAACTGTCAAATAAAAATGTTCCCATCTATATTCTTACTGGAAGCGGAAACAACGGTGCTGACGGATACGCTCTCTTGCGTCGTCTTACAGGAACTTGTACTGTTTATGCGCTTGCACTTTCTGAACCTAAAAGTTCTCTGTGTATTGAACAAAAAAAACGTGCGCTTTTGTGTGGAGCTCAAGTGCTTGATGATTCACATGTTAACAGCCTTGTTTCTGCTGACGGTATAATTGTTGACTGTGTTTTCGGTTGCGGTTTCCATGGAACTTTAGATGAACATATTGCATCTTCTATTTCAAAAGCAAATGAAAGTGCGTCATACCGCATTGCCTGTGATGTTCCCACCGGAATTACACAAGATGGAACAATAGAAAGTGTTGCTTTTTCTGCCGACGAAACTATTTGCATGGGAGCGTTAAAGCTAAGTCTTATAAGCGATGTCGCAAAAGATTATGTTGGGCACATTAGTGTTCAGAATTTAGGTCTTAACCGCACACTGTTTGAAAGCACAGAAAAACCCCTTGCTTATTTGTTAGAAGAAAGCGATTTGCACTTACCCCTTAGAACAAAAAATAATGTTCACAAAGGTTCTTTTGGTCATGCGGTTTGTGTTGCAGGTTCTAAACCTGGGGCAGCAGTTATTGCTTCTTGTGCGGCACTTCGTTTTGGTGCAGGATTAGTAACACTTTGCGGTTCTGTTCAAAATGGACAGCACCTTAGTCTTGATGCAGATGGAATTACTTCAGCTCAGAATATGTCTGTTCCTTATGACCTTATGTGCTCTGAGTCTTTTCCACAAAACACAACTGCTCTTGCTTTAGGAATGGGTTTAGGACATGACAAAGAGCTTGTGCAAAAAAACATTCAGTATCTTGAAGAACATCCTACAGTTGCATGTGTGCTTGATGCAGATATTTGTTATGAACAAAACATTGTAGATTTTCTAAAAAAAGCTTCTCTTTCGCATCGAAAGGTAGTGCTTACGCCTCACCCCAAAGAATTTGCTGCTTTGCTTAAAGTGTGTGGTTTAGGTGAATACACGGTTGCACAAGTTGTACAGAACCGCATTGCTTTAGTAAAAGAATTTTGTGCATTATTCAAAAACATAGTGCTTGTACTTAAAGGAGCAAATGTAGTTATTGCAGTTCATGAAGAAAATGCTGACTGTAAAATTTTTATAAATAGTTTTGGAACTAGTGCATTAAGTAAAGGCGGCAGTGGAGATGTACTTGCGGGAATGACTCTTGCTCTTTTAGCTCAAGGGCAGACCGCTTTGTGTGCAGCAACAAATGCATCGCTTGCACATGCTCTTGCTTCTCGGTCTTTTAGTGCAAACTTTGCGCTTACACCTTTTGCTCTTATTAACGCTGTCGCTTCCCTCGCGTAAGTTTTCCTTGTGCAATAAAATCCATGTGAGACTTTTGCTTTTGTGAAAGTTGTAGCGGTCTTTTGTTTTGAACAGTAACTTGCTCTTTGTTGTATGGACTGTTTTTGTCACGCCAAATAGGAAGAGCAGGATGCATGTCTCCTTTTTTTACATATTCAATCCACTCTTCTGGTTCTGCAACTTCAAAGCGAAGAATTTTTCCAGTTACTGGATGTTTAAAAGCAAGTGTTCTTGCATGAAGCGCCAGTCGGTGGAAGGGGTCTGTATGTGCGCGGTAATTTTCATCGCCTGCAAGCGGATATCCCTTTGATGCAAGATGTGCTCGAATTTGATTTTTCTTTCCAGTATCAAGTTGTAATTCAAAGAGCGTGTGTGTTTGTCCTTTAAGCAATATAGTGTAATGAGTTTTTGCTGCAACTGTTTTTGCGCCATCATCTTTTTGGGTGGGAACATAACCTACATGGTAAGCGTTTTGTGCAAGGGGGTCATCAATTATGCCACTGTTTGCAAGAAACTTTTTGTTGCGTGGATTTTCAGCAACCGCATGATATATTCGCTCAGTTACACTTTGGTGCCATGTTGACATAAGTTTTTTTTGTGCCTGTTCATTAAGAGCAAACATCATAACTCCACTTGTGTCACGGTCTAAACGGTGTACTACAAAAGGACGGTGGGCTTGCGAGTAAGTTCCGCGAGATCTCATTATTTTTTCAAGAACATCAAGAGCAGTGCGTTGTTTACTTCCAGGGTAAGGAACAGAAAGTAGACCCGTTGGTTTGTGGATGACTACAACATCATTGTCTTCGTAGAGAATGTCTATTTTTTCTTTACCGTAATCTGCTTTGTGTTCACGCTTGTACAGAGTACTTGCCTTTACGCGATGAAGTGTTTGGTTCATTTTTTTGTTGTCTTTGAAAGGGTAAGCAGGAGAATCTGCATTATTATCAGAAGTACCAGATAGATTATTGCTCCGATTGCAGCAACAGTTTTGGTAAGTTCATTTCTAAATACAAGGGTAAGGCCGCCCAGTGTTACGGTAATAATGCCCATAATCAAAAAGGCAGACGGAAAAACACCCATTACTTTTGTATAGGGATTACCTTCGCGGATCCGAAGCACAACAGAAACCGAAATAAAAATAATTCCCACCACAATGAATAAAATACCAAAAAGAATCAGTTTTGTTGCCATATTGTCTACTATAGCATAAGCAATAAAAAAATGCTATGCTCTGACTATGCGTAAAACATTCTTAAAGTTTGGCACAGCATTGTTGTGCATGGGATTATTGTTTGTCGGCTGCAAAAAGAAGTCTGCAGATTTATTGACTCGAGGCGGAGAACACAGTGATGAAAACAAAGAATTCACTGTTCTTACTTTTACCCCAGATGGAGAACTCCCTTCGATAGTAAAGTATCCTTCAATACAGGTGCAATTTTCTAAACCTGTTGTTGCCTTGGAAAAATTGGGAGAACCCACAGATAAGTCAGATCTCATTAGCATAGATCCGCCACTTAACGGTGTGTACCGATGGTTTGGAACCAGTTTGCTTAGTTTCGAAAGTAGCGAGCCATGTGTTCCGCAGAAAGAATATAAAGTAACAGTTAATGCAAAAGCAAGTTCTTTAGACGGAACAAAAATTTCTGGTAACACTGTCTTTACTTTCCACACAGAAGAACTGAAAGTTACTTCGGTTGTTCCGGGGTATGAAGAAGTAAAGAAAGGAAATTATGTTGATGAAGAGGATGTTCCTGTTGAACTTGCGCGTGATGTTGCAGTCTTCTTCAATGCTCCTGTTAACGCATCATACATTTCAAAATATATTACTGTTCAATCATCTAATGAAACAAAATTAGAATACACTGCAGCGCAGGAAAGCGAAAACTGTGTTCGCCTTACACTCAAAAAAGTTCCCGAAGAAGACATAAGTATTTGGGTAACACTTGCAAGTGGTGCAATGGCAGACAAAGATTGCTATCCTACCTCAGAAGAATCTGAATATAGATATCATACTATTACACCTTTTGCCCTTGACCGTTTCCGTTCAGAAAATCAGTACATGGACAGTAAGTATGCTAACCCAGTTACTTTTGTTATGAGTCATCAGCTTAAGCAGGGTAGTGAAGCAGAAGTTGCAAAGTGGATTACAACAACGCCTGCAATGCCTGTTACCGCAGATAACATTTACATAAACGGAACAAATCTTACTGTTCATAGTTTGCCTGTTTCGTTTGATTCAGAATATAAAATTAAGTTGTCTGGTGAAGCACATGATGTCTACGGACGCAAGCTTGGTTATTCAATTGAACAGAGTGTAAAGGTTCCGCCTGCACGAAGTTATGCTTCATTCAAAGATTCTGGATTCCACATTCTTGAATCACAGTTTGATCCGAAACTTGTATTTGAACATCAGAACATTCTTGAAGGTTCTACTTATTCTGTTACTCCTATTTCTTCAGCTGATGGTTCATCTCCAAAGGCATCTCAGCAACAGCAAAATGTTGAACTTGACCCTGCCGCAATTCCTCAGAACAAGCGTATCATTGAAGCAGTTGATTTAATTCCTTCACTGGAAAAAGTTTCTGGTGCATATCGAGGAGCAATTGCTTTTAAAGCAAAGATGAAGTATCAGTATCGCTACATACCATGGTATTCAGATAATCCAGAGCCAGAGATTCGTCAGTATACAACCGAAAACACACAGTACCTTCAGGTAACCGATTTAGGTGTTACTGTTCGTTACGCATATAACAAAGCAATTGTAATGGTAACAAGTTTGAGCACTGGCAAACCTGTAGCAAATGCAACTGTCGGTTTATTGTGGATGAATTCTACAACAAACACACAGATGTTGACTCGTTTCTCTGAAGTAAATTCTTATGACGCTGTTGCACGAACAGACTCAAAGGGTATTGCTGTTTTATCAAATTATGATGTAGGAAATTCTTTTGTTGTCGAAGTAAAGACCAAGGATGACCGTGTTGTATTCTCACCCAATTCTCACCGCATGTGGAGCACTTCTGTTTTTAATGTTGACAGTTTGGATTATGCAAAAAATAGAAATAGACAAGTTACCTTTATGTTTACTGACCGTGGTTTGTACAAACCTGGCGAAACAGTAACATTCCGGGGCATTGACCGCACACTTAAAACAGGACAGTACAGCTCTTACGCAAATAAAGGTTATACAGTTCAACTTACAGACGGTTCATGGAATCCGACAGTGTATGCTGAAATAAAAGGAACAACCTCTTCAAACGGAACTCTGTGGGGTTCATTTAAGCTTCCTGCAGATTTGGAACCAGGTTACTATTCTATCAGATATTCTCGAGATGAGTCTAATCGTTATAGCGATTCTGTTTCTTGTTCAATTCAAATTCAATTCTTTGAACGACTTCGCTTTGAAGCAAAATCTTCTATTGCAGATATAACATATTATTCTGGTGATACACTTAATGCTCAGATTAACGCACAGTATCTTGGTGGCGGAAGTATGGGCAACGCTTCTTATGACAGCTGGTGGACATGCGAACCTGTTGGATTCTCTGCAAGTGGAGTTCAGTATGACGGCTTTACCTTCGGACCTAAAAAAGGTTACGACGGAAGAACATCTCTTGGTTCTTCAGAAGGAGTGCTTGATGGTGCTGGTGCTGCAACAGAATCTCAGAAAACTGGTGGCGAAAAACTTGAGGGTATGGCATATTCTTATCGCTTTGAAGCACAAGTAACTGACAGCGGTAGTCAGACAATTAGTACATCTTCAAAAGTAGTTGTTCATCCTGCAAAGTTCTACATTGGTGTTAGTGCTCCTAAGGGTGTAAATGGATTTGCAAAGAAAGGCGACACTGTATCATTTGATTATGTTTGTCTTACTCCAGAAGAAACTGCTCCTTTAGGAAAAGATTTGCCCACTGGTAAAAACAAAAAACTTAAAGTTGAACTTTTGCGTTATGACTGGAAGCAGGTTCAGCAGGTAAGCTGGAACGGACAAATTAATACTCGTTATGAAAGTGTTCTTGAACTTGAAAGCGAACAGGAACTTGATCTTTCTGGAACAGCAACAAAAACTTCATTTACTGTTGTTCCTCCAAAGGGCGGTTCTTATGTGCTTCGTCTTTCAACACAGGATGCACGCGAAAACAAAGTTATTACCGAACGCCAATTCTATGTAACAAGTAGTGACTGGTACTGGTTCAATCGTGATGATGCAGAAGAAATTACAATGACTCCAGACAAGTCACAGTATGCAGTTGGTGACACTGCACACATTCTTATGCAGAGTCCTCTTGAAAAAGGAACATATTTGCTGACTGTAGAACGCGAAGGAATTCTTTCTCACAAGGTTATGGATATTACTGTTCCAACAACAGTTATTGATGTTCCCGTAGAAGAAGGATTTGTTCCTGTTATGTACGTAACACTTTCTTCTTATTCTGTTCGTGATGGAAAACCACAGAATGACTACGACACTCCTGACTTAGGAAAACCAAAGGGATACTTTGGTCTTGCAACGCTTTGTGTAGATCCTTCTTTCAAGAGTTTTGATATTCAAGTTACAACAGATAAACCTTCTTACCGTCCTGGAGAAAAAGCAACAGTAACTTTGAAAGCAACAAAAGATGGAAAGGCTGTTCCTAACGCAGAAATTACATTGATGGCGGTTGATCGTGGTGTTATTGATTTAATTAACTATCATGTTCGTAATCCCATTGAATTCTTCTACAATCCGTATTTGTTCCCCAACTGTGTAAAGGGTGGTGACTCACGCGCACTGCTTATTGATCCAGTAACTTATGAGATTAAAAATCTTGTTGGTGGAGATGCAGACGAAGATGCCGCTAAGTTTGCTGAACGCAAAAACTTTGAACCTACGGCTGTCTTTGTTCCTAACTTAATAACAGATGCAAACGGAAATGCAACATATTCATTCACTTTACCCGACTCGCTTACTGCATACCGCATTACTGCAGTTGGTGTAAAAGAAGATACGTTCGGTATTACCGAAGGTCAGATGGATGTTGCAGAACCAATTTCTGTTCGTTCTGTTCTTCCTCGTCAGCTTCGTGTAAACGACAAGGGTGAAGTTGGTGTTACTATTTCTAACCTTACTTCAAGTGCGCAGGATGTAACAGTAAGTCTTGCAGTGTACAGTGGCGTAGAAAAAACAGGAGTTGAACAGTCAGAAGATGATGTTCAGAAATTGCCTGGAAATGCAGTAGTAATTGGTGAAACACAAAAGACACTCAAAGTTCCAAGCAATAGTACGCAACCTCTTATGTTTAATATAAACGCTCAGATGCAAGGTTGGGTCACTGTTGAATTTACGGTTAAGAGTAATCTGATTAATGAACGCATACTGTTACCGCTTGAAATTCAAAAGCAGTATATCTTCGAAACTGTAACTACCATAGGTGAACTTCCTCTTGATGGTTCTTCCGCAGAAACAAATGAGATGATTGTTATTCCCGGTGGAGCAGAAGATAATCAGGGAACATTGTATGTTCAACTTGATCCTACTCGTTTAGGAACACTTGCTGAATCTGTAGGTTATGTTTTCCATTATCCTTATGGTTGTATGGAACAGCGCTCTGCAGGTGTGTTCCCGTTAATTGCATTCGGTGACTACATTAAAATCTTTGGTCTTAATTCTGAAGTGCGTAATCCGAAACGCGTTGCTGCAAAAGAAATTGCTTCATGGGGAAAAGTACAACTTGGAAACGGTGGCTTCCCCTACTGGCCTTCTGGAACAGAAGCAAATAACTATGTAACATTCCGTATTGGCGAAATTGTTGCAATGGCACTCGAACAGGGAATTAATGTCGACAAAAATATCGACATCAATAGATTAAGTCAGTTTATTGGTCGAGAAGTTAACAAGTTAACATACGGTGTTGATAGTAGTAGAGCTTTAGACAGTTATAACGCTTATACTGTTGCATACGGATGTTATGTCATTGAATGTCTTGAAGGAGGTAAGGGTTCAACGGCAACACATTTGCAAAAAGTTTTGGATTCCAAAGTTCAGGATATTCCAACTTTAGCACTGTGTGGCCTTGCTTACCTTAAAAACGGAAAGAAAGACAAAGCAAAAGAAATTGCAGATCAGTTACGCAAACTTGTTAAGTATTCATCACGAGGAGTAGACATTGTTTCTACAGACAATGAACACTGGTATTGGTCTTTCTTGAATGGAAAGATTGAAGACTATTCACTTATGCTTCAATTCTTCTCTGAGTATGATTCAGATTCTGACATCAATCAGCGTTTGGTATACGAACTTCTTGAACTACAACGCGCAAGTAACGGTTACTGGGTTAGTACATCTCAGACAACACGAGCACTTATTGCAATGCGTGCTTACATCAAGAACGAAAATCTTGAGTCAACAAACTTTACTGCAGAAGCATTGCTTAACGGTAAGAAGTTTGTAGAAGGAAAGTTTAAAGGACTTGGTGCAGACCCTGTTGAAAACACAGTTGCATTTGCAGAAGAGCCTGTTCGCAGTGTAAAACGAAACACAGAAGTTCCTGTTCAGTTTAAAGCAGATGGCGATGGAAAACTGTTCTACACTATTTCTATGAGATATGCAATTCCTGTTCCTGAACAAAAAGCTCGTGACGAAGGCTTGTGTGTCTTTACCGAAATAATTGATGTTAAAACAGGTGAGCGTGTAACTGGAGACAAACTGGTAGCAGGAAATCTCTACCGTCAGATTGTTTATCTTTCTTCTACCCGAACTCGTGAATTTGTTGCTTTACGTGCAACTATTCCTGCTGGTTGTGAAGTGTTGAATGCTGCCTTTGTAACAACAGGTTCTATTTCTCCGGATGCTGCATCTCAAGAAAAAGAATACGACACTTGGGAAGAATGGTACGAAAACTACAACTGGGGACTTTCACATCAGGCAATTTACGACAGCGAAGTTCAGTACTTCTGGAATTATTTCCCTGCAGGTAACCAGAGCGTAGACTTCTTGTTCCGTGCAACACGCAAAGGTACTTACAATACTCCGTCTTCTACAGCGGAATGTATGTATCAGGATGAAATTTTTGGTCGTTCAAACGGTAAAGTGTGGACGATTGAATGATAAAACGTTTTTGCATTAAGCGATGGCAGATAGTTCTGCTGTCGCTGGTGGCAGTTTTAGGAATAACATACTTGCTCTTAAAACTGCTGCCAAACTCTTCGCTCAATGCTTTTATGCAGCGTCAAAACAGTACGCGTTTTTATGATCGCAATGGTCAACTGTTGCATATTCTTGCATTAGACGATGGTTTGCGTCGTGAATGGTACGACTTAGAAAATATTCCCGAGAATGTACAAAAAGCATTTATAGAAGCAGAAGACAAAAACTTTTATTTTCATCCAGGAGTAGATGTTACTGCAATTTTTAGAGCGGCATCTCAAAATAAAGAAGCTGGTAGAATTGTAAGCGGTGCTTCAACTATAACTATGCAGTTGGTTCGCATTATCTACCCGCGAAAAAAAACTTCTGTTACACTTGGTGTAAAAATTAAAGAAGTATTTCTGGCACTGTATCTTGAAATAAAACTAAGCAAAAAACAAATTTTAGAATTATATCTTAACAGCGTTCCTTTTGGAAAACAGATTGAGGGTGTAGGAAGTGCAAGCCGAAGTTTCTTTGGCATAAAACCAGAAGACTTAACGCAAGAACAAATTGAAGTACTTGCAAAAATTCCACGCCGCCCTGCAGATTATGCTCCAGAAAAAAACTATGACTATCCTTCACGCTGTCCACATTTTATTCAATATGTAATTTCTGAATATGCAAAAACACAAACTGTCATTCCGAATGATTTAACGCTGAGCATCAATGCACAATGGAATGAACTAACAGAACGACTCATTCAACTTAAACTTACTGAATTTCAAGATGCGCGTATTCATAACGGAGCAGCTTTTGTTGTTGATAATGCAAGTGGAGAAGTTTTAATCTGGTGTGGAAATGCAAGTTTTGATGACAAAGAACATAACGGAGAAATAGATGGAGTCTTAGTTGCAAATCAACCGGGAAGTTCCATGAAACCTTTTTTATATGCTCGTGCTTTAGAGCGAGGATTTGATCCTTCTTCTGTTTTTCCTGATATTCCTCTTGATTTTGGTGGAGCACAAGTGTATGTTCCCCTTAACTTTAACAATCGCTATAACGGACCTGTTCGCATGAGAGTTGCTCTTGCTTCTAGTCTTAACATTCCAGCAGTGTATGTACTGTATCGGATAGGTGTTGATGATTACATGGAATGTTTGGATAGCTTAGGTTTTGATTCATTAAAAGGAACTCGTGAATCAACAGGACTTTCAATTGCTTTGGGTAGTAGTGAAGTAACGCTTTTTGAAATGGTAAGAGCTTTTTCTGTTTTTGCTCGTGATGGAAAAGTTCTTGAACACATAGCAGTTGTTCCTTCGCAAAAACAAGAAGGAAAACGTGTGTATGCAAAAGACACCGCCAGAATTTTGTGCAATATGTTAAGTGATAAAAATGCACGCGTCTTAGGATTTGGAAATGCAAAAGTTTTTGAAACAACATATCCTTGTTTGTTTAAGACGGGAACATCAAATCAGTATCAGAATATAATTGCTATGGGTTCAACTTCTTCACTTACTGTTGGTGTGTGGATGGGAAACTTTGAAGGAGAAACAGTTGTTGGTCAAACAGGAAGTAGCATACCTGCTTCGGTTGTGCGAACTATTCTTGATGAATTGACAAAAACATATAGTGCACAAGAATTTGCTCAACCTGAATCATATATTCAACAGAATGTTTGTACTCTTTCGGGAATGAAAGCCACAGAAGATTGTCCGTCTGTAACAAGAGAATATGTTGCACTTGGAAGGTCTGTACATTTTGAACCATGTAGTTGGCACGAAACAAGAAATGGAAAAACAATTATAAAATATCCATCAGAATATCAACATTGGGCGTCACAAAAAAACTTTTCTGGCGAAACACAAATTGATGGCAGTGAACTTTCATTTTTGTATCCACGGAACAATGCACATTTTATTTTTGATCCAACAATTAAACCCAGTGCGCAAATGCTTCCTGTTGAAGTAACTGGTGGACATCATACAAGTGCAAGTTTGTATTACGATGGAAAAAATATGGGAACAGTAAGCGATGTTTTTTCATGGCACATTGCACTTGAGCGCGGAACACATACACTAACTGCAGAATGTGGAACAGAACGAACAAGCATAACTTTTACTGTAAAGTAATTATTCTCCGTTAACGCGTTTGTCGTTGATAGCAAAAATTCGTTTTGCGGTTCCTGCGACTGTAAACATAAATACTGTTGGGCCAACAATCAAAAGTAAAATAAGTGTTACCTTGTTCCATAGGCAAGCAGCAATTTCTATTGCAAGCACTAAGAGTAAAAATAAAGTTTTTCCTAAGTGTTGTGTTGCAAGTAAAAATGAATTTTGAATATGTTTGTAAAATTTGTTTTCGTATTTTGCACATAGGGGATACGCATACAAAAGCGCAAAGAAAAGTGCAACAAAAGAAACAATACTGATTACAATAAGTGCAACAGAAGGATCTTCACTTTTAGTTAGAATTTGTGCATCAAGATAGAGTACGTAGACAATGATTGCAGTAATAATCCATAAGAGAGTTCCTTGCTTCCAGTTTTGAGCAAAGGCTTTAAAGTAGTCCTTAAAAACATAACCTTCTGTTCCGTCAATGATTCGAAAGATAACAGTGTATGCAGCAACCGTAGAGGCGCCCACAGTTACAAGCGGAAGACTGGTTATAATCCAACAGAAGTTTATTGTTACAATGTTTGTAAGCATGACCATGGCTTTATACAGTTTGCTGTCAGTACTAAAAATAGACATAAGTGTATGATATAGAAATTTACAGTGAAATACAACATTTTTTTG
>DMQP01000127.1:19249-19965 GCA_003455655.1 Treponema sp.
GTCATTTTTGAAAATCAGTGCCAATAAATATATGGAGGCATTGATGGGTCCATTTAGTAAACCATGGAGTGAATTAACTTTTGCAGATAATTATATTTTCTGTAAAGTTTTAGAAGACAGAACATTATGCAAGCGGTTTATAGAAATTCTGCTGGGCATAACGGTAGACCACTTAGAGACACCAACTGTCGAGCGAGTTATTGAACCCTTTTACAAACAAAGGGGCATTCGCTTAGATGTGTATGTCAAAGGTGAAGAGGACGGAAAGACTGAGATTTTTGATTTGGAAATGCAGACAGGAAACTATGATGACATTCTATTGCGGACTCGCTATTACCAAGGCATTTCTGATGTAACCACAACAAAACGAAGAACACAATACTCAAAACTAAAAGAAACATATATTGTGTTTATTTGTAAAGAAGATCCTTTTGGAGCAGGGTTACCGTGTTATACAAAGCAAACAAAATTTGCAGAAACAGATGCACTTGCGTATGATGACAAAACTCATGCTATGTTTTATAATGCAAGTGCGTGGAGCAAGGTAGAAAACCCCGAAGCAAAGTCCTTGCTGCGATTTATTTACGAGGGAACAGCAGAGTCAGTTTTTTCTAAACAACTGGAAACTTCTGTTGATGATGCAAAGATAAGCCCTGAAGAGGAAGGCGATTACATGTACTTTATAGATATCCTTGAAGAAGAAAAAGAAGCAGCCC
>DMQP01000211.1 GCA_003455655.1 Treponema sp.
AGTCCCAAACTAGAACTTGCATTTTCAACTCCAACAGAAAAATACTGAGCCGCCTGCACTTCAATAGAATGAGTCATTTGAGGTTGAACATTTTCTTGTTGAGCATAAAGCCCACTCGTTACAAAGAGCGCAAACAGTAGAACAACTACATTTCGCTTCACTGACATAAAGTTGTCTCCTTTTCTCAAAAACAGTAGCTTTGATAGCGGCATCATTTAAAATCATCTTACTATCAGCATGTAAGTTTTTCAATCTCATAAAAACAAAAAAAATGCCCCGTCAGCAGGTGACAGGGCATTCTATATGCAACTGTATTTTGGGGGAACTACGAATTTAGCAAATTACTACAGAGTTATCAGTGTGAGAGAAGGGAGCAGGAATGTATTTGTCAGCTGCCCAGTCATTTTCCCAGTGTTTTCCGTCTAACAGATAGCGGAACTGATACTCTTTTCCCGCTTCCAATTTGATTTTTGTCGAGAAAGTACCACTTTTGTCTTTTGTAAGTGGTGTGTCGGTACTGCTCCAATTGTTGAAATCACCAGCAATAGTAACATGCTCTGCACCGTGCGCTGCTTCTTTACTTACGCTAAAAGTTACGGTACAAGTTTTCTTATCCTTTGAGTAAGTCTTTTTTAATGCCATACTTCGCCCCCGTTGGCTTAAATGATTTTAGTAGTTGATTAACTACATATAAAAGTATAGAATGTTTTTATGGCTTTGTACAGTACTTTTTAAAAAAAAGTCTACAAAAATGTCTAATTTTTATATATTAAGACTATTTTAATAATGGAGGATAGCGAAATGTCATCTCAAAAATATCTTTTCACTTCAGAATCTGTAGGAGAAGGACATCCAGACAAATTATGCGACCAAATTAGTGACGGTATTCTTGACGAGTGCCTTCGCCAGGATCCAGAAAGTCATGTTGCATGCGAAACCTTTGCTTCACAGGCTGCAATTATTGTTGGTGGCGAAATAAATACAGAAGCCTATGTAAATGTTCATGAGGTTGCTAAAAAAGTTGCCCAGCACATAGGCTATACAAATCCAGCTTACGGTTTGGACTTTAATTCCATGGCAGTTCTAAACATGATTCACGAACAGTCACCAGATATTAATCAGGGTGTTGTGGGAAAAGGTCTGGATGAATACAAAGGTCAGCAAGGAGCTGGAGACCAAGGCATGATGTTTGGATTTGCTTGCAAAGAAACGCCCGAACTTATGCCAGCACCCATTATGTACTCGCACAAACTTATGCGTAAATCTGCGGAATTGCGCAAAAACGGTACTTTCAAATGGTTCCGTCCAGACTCAAAGGGTCAGGTTACTGTTGAATACGAAGGACATCGCCCTGTACGAATTGACACAGTAGTTGTAAGCCAGCAGCATGATCCCGATATTTCTCATGAACAAATACAGGACGCTATAATCAATCAGCTTATAAAACCCGTCCTTGAACCCACAGGTCTTTTGGATGCAAAAACAAAATTTTTTGTTAACCCCACAGGACAGTTTTGCATTGGCGGTCCAGTAGGAGACACTGGTCTTACCGGTCGCAAAATTATTGTTGACACTTACGGCGGAATGGGTCGTCACGGAGGTGGCTGTTTTAGCGGAAAAGACCCCAGTAAAGTTGACCGTTCGGCAGCATACATGGCTCGCTACATTGCTAAAAACATTGTCGCAGCAGATTTTGCAGAACGAGCAGAAGTTCAACTTGCATACGCAATTGGTGTTCCCTTCCCAGTAAGCATTATGGTTGATACTTTCGGAACAGGAAGTGTAGCAGAAAGCGCAATTGTAAATGCCGTTAAAGAAGTGTTCGACTGTACTCCCGCAGGAATTATAAAAACACTCGACTTAAAGCGCCCTATCTACGAAGCAACAGCAGCATACGGTCACTTTGGTCGCTCAGAGTTTTCTTGGGAAAAAACAGACAAAGCAGACGCACTTAAAAAAGCAATCAAATAATCGGACTGCACATGGCCTTGCTTACCAAAAAACAAATTGTCGCGGTGTTTGAACGGTTTAAAAATGCTAACCCCAACCCGCAGACAGAACTTGTGGCACCAAATCCCTACTGTCTTTTGGTAAGTGTTGTGCTTTCTGCTCAGGCAACAGACAAATCAGTAAACGCAGCAACTGAAGCTCTGTACAAAAAAGTAAGAACACCACAACAGATGCTTGCTTTAGGAAAACAAAAACTTATCTCTTACATAAAATCAATTGGACTGTACCGAACAAAAGCTGAACATGTTATGACATTAAGTCAGCAGTTGGTAGAAAATTTTGGCGGAACAATTCCTTCTACTCGTGAAGACTTACTGTCACTTTCTGGCGTAGGAAGAAAAACCGCAAATGTAATTTTAAATGTTGTATACGGTCAGCCTACCATGCCCGTAGACACTCACCTTTTGCGTATTTGTCCAAAGATAGGTCTTGCCCAGGGAACAAAACCAGAAGAAGTTGAAGCATCACTTTTAAAACGCATTCCCCAAGAATACATGATGCATGCACATCACTGGCTCATTTTGCACGGACGCTATACTTGCACCGCACGAAACCCCAAGTGCACAGAATGTATTATTAACGACATTTGTAAACACAACACATAATTTTTTAACAGGAGTCTTTATGGAAGAAGAAATTGTAGAAACTGCACAAACTATTGTTGAAGGAGCAGACATTTCTCCGCTCGATACTGTTGGTTCTGAAGTTGCGGAACAGACATCAAAATTTTTTCACATTGATGAACTTAAGCAGCTGTTTACTCTTCAAAGTGCAGCAAAAATTGCTGTCGCTCTGGTAACCATTGCCATTCTCTTTGGCATTTACAAATTCTTAAAACGACTGGTCAACAAAAAGTTTGCCTCTAAACTACAACCACATTCAAAACTGCTTTTAAACAAAGCCATAACGTATGTCTTCTACATTTTGACAGGCATGTACATTTTAAGTTGCATTGGCATTAACTTGAGTGCAGTCTGGGGAGCAGCAGGAGTTGCCGGTCTTGCAATAGGTTTTGCTGCACAAACGAGTGTAAGTAACATTATTAGCGGACTGTTTATGCTTGGCGAAAAAGCTATGCGTGTTGGTGACTTTATAGAAGTTAACGGAGCAAGCGGAGTTGTTGATTCAATTGATTTGCTAAGTGTTACGGTTCACACACATGACAATCAGATGATTCGTATTCCTAACAGTACCATCATAAACGATTCATTCAAAAACTACAGTCACTTTAAAACAAGACGCATGATGTACGACATTCCTATAAGTTATGATGACGATATGGAAAAAGTAATGGAAGCAGTTAAACGAGTTCCTTCACTATGTTCTACCGTTCTTGAAGAACCTGCACCTGTTATTTACTACGACAGTTTTGGTTCAGCAGTAAATTTAAAACTCGGTGTGTGGATAAAAAATAGCGACTTCATAAAGAACAAATCAGAAGTGCTTATTGCAGTAAGAAAAGAATTGCAAAAAGAAGGATTCGACATTCCCTTTAACCGTTATGACATTAAGCTTATAAGCGACCACCCAGATCATCCTGAGGCATAAGAATGAACTGGCTTGTCATTGCTGCAATTGTTTTATCTCTTTTGCTTATTCTTTCGCTAATTGCTGTCATTGAACTGTACATGTTCCTTGCTCCAAAATCTTTTTGGTGGCGTCTTGCCCACAAGCAGGGAACAAAAGTTTCTTACGCACCCAACGAAGAAGCATTACGAAACAGTGCAAAAGAATGGATGTGCAACACAAAGCATTTTGAACAGTGGATTTATTCAGCAGATAATTTAAAACTACACGCATACACATTTCCACAAACAAATACACATCGCTGGGCCATTTGTATTCACGGTTATACTGGCGATGCAGAAACAATGACATGCTACGGAAAACAGTATTATGAACAAGGCTACAATGTTCTTCTTCCTAACAACCGCACTCACGGTTTTAGCCAAGGAACTTTTATAGGCATGGGTTGGCGCGACAAAGACGACATTCTCTTATGGATAGAAAAAATTCTAAGCGAAGATCCAGAAGCTCAAATTATTTTGCACGGAGAAAGCATGGGTGCTGCAACAGTTATGATGCTTACAGGATGTTTGCTACCCAAAAATGTTGTTTGTGCTATAAGCGACTGCGGTTACACTTCTGTGTGGGATGTATTTGAACATGTACGAAAAAATGACATGCACTTATCTTCCTTTCCCATTCTCTACATTGCAAATCTTTTATGCAAACCGCTTGCAGGTTACACATTACGCGAAGCGAGTTGTATTAAGCAGTTACAAAAATCTAAGACGCCAACACTATTTGTTCATGGGGAAGACGACTCTTTTGTTCCCGCAAGTATGATACAACCAAACTTCGACTCATGTTCCGCAAAAAAAGAAATGAAAATTTTTCCCAAGGCTCGACACTGTCAATCTGAATTTGTAGATCCAGATTTATACTGGGAAACAGTTAAAAAATTTATTGCCAATTGCGCGTCATAATTGTTCTGCCAGTTCCATATATATAGTATGAAGCACTTACTGTATATCTTACTTACCGCATGCATGTTCACTGCATGTTGCTATTCCACAGAAGAAGAACTGTGCCTTTCTTTACCGCAAGTTCCTCAGGCAAGCTATTGCATCGTCACTTGGACAGATGAATTTAACTGCGAGAAAACAAAGCGTTTGTCTCAAAGCAAAGCGGGCGCGGAGCAGCAACTAACACTAACCTTAAACAAAAACGGCTGCACTCCTGTGTTAGTAACATTCTACGACCAAGAAGACAGAAAATGTACTTACCCCTACGGTCTTATTTTTCCACACACAAAAACGCTCAGTCAAAATGATTCCTTTGCAGCAGAACTGCTCCGCGCCCTTTATGTTTCTGCACAAAATGATTCACCTGTTCAAGTTCAAAATTATCTTGCGAGATTTGACTGGATACGTTTTATGCAGACATGTCGCACTTACGAAGACCCTTGGCTTTTAAACAAAGAACGATTGATGAAAGCCATTGCAAGCGGTTCTTTTAAAAAAAGCGACTTCCAGTTACTAAACACAGAAAACTAGTTGAGAAAAACCCCAAAGAAAGTGTATGATAGAGACATGAAAAACATTCGGGTGGTAGGATTGTGCATTGCATTACTTTGTGTCTCTTGTTCAAACAAGCAGACAAAGGGCATTCCTATTCAAACCATACAAGAGCACGAAAAAAATCACGCATGGTATTATTTTACCGACAGCACTTTTCTTCCCATAGATCGACCGCAAAATGTTCCCGTAAACATTGAACGCCCTTGGACAGAAGCAGTACGAATTTCTTCCAGTGCAACTGAACCAAAAACAAAAACCGCTTATGCTGTTGTAAATCGATTAGGCATTCTTGAAATGACAAAAGATAAAATGGAATTGTACGGAGACAACACACTCTTCCCCCTTAACACAGCAGATGCTCTTGTTTTTTCAGACGGAACTCCAGTGTTTTATTTGTATAAGAGCACATTCTTTAACCAAGACATGTTATCGCTTCCTCAATTTACTTCAACAGAAGACACAACACTTCCGCAACTGTCACGTCCTTTTTTAATAGAGTTTAACACACAGTCAAAGACAATGTATCCTCTGGTGTCTTATGACAACATTCACTTAACTAACGAAGATCAAATTACAGGTCTTTTTTGGAACGGCAAGACATGGGTTTGTTCTGCAAAACATATGTCAAACGAAGGTGTTACTTTTTCATACTTTAAGTGGGAACCCCTTGTGCCACTTACCGAACTGTCTCCAGCTCTCAACAAAGATTCTGTTATCTTTTATAATTCATCAGCACAAGAGTATCGGTCAGTTAACACGCCTAGTCTTTTTGAAAAAGCCCCGCAAGAAATTCGCACACTGCTTGCAAGTATTCCAAAGTCATATTCTTTTTATTTGACTGTAAAAGATGCAGATGGAACCAGTCCCAAAAGTTACTACCACGAAGGTACAGACGAAAAAACAGCAAACGCATTTGCAGCAACAAAGGGTGCATGTGGTTTTACCATTGCGCTCTTTCCCGACGGAACAACCTATGTATCTTATGAACAAAACGGAAAAGAAAAAATAAGTGCATTTAGACTGCCACTTCTTCCGCAAGGATGTTCTTACGGAGATTTTTCTCTTGCAGAAAATACACTCTATGTCGCTTGGGAAGAAAGTAATTTTTATAAAACAGGGCGCGCCGGTTTTCTTTCGGTAGATTTAGCTGATGTTCTAAAACTTACACAACATTAGGAATTTTCAGCTGCTTCTTTTTAATGAACAAATACTTAAGCGGATGCACATCAAAGGGATTCAACGTCCAGCCACCTATTTCATCACAATCAATTGCATGAAGTGTTACCGGATGCGATATAGGAATAATCATTCCTTCATCTAAGAGTAACTGTTCAGCTTTTGAAAGCAACTTGTATCGCTCTTCTGCGGTATCTGCAAGAGATGCTTGTTCCAACAACAAATCATACTCTTTGTTTTCATAATGACCAACATTCAAAGAAGAAGCACCGCGGAATAATTCCAAGAAAGCAAGAGGATCTCCAAAATCGCCTACCCAAGAATACGAAAACAAATCGGCATTCCATCCATCAATAGAACTGTAGTAGCGTTCAATCGGAGTAACCTGAACAGAAAGTTCTACACCTAAGGGTTCCCACGCATCATGCAAAATTTCTGCCAACGACTTCATGTAATCACTATCGTTAATGGCAAAGACTAAAGGCAAAATTTCATCTGGTGCAATTCCTAAACGTTCTCTTGCTTCTGCCATAAGAGCTTTTGCATCTTCAAGATCGTAGTCATCTAAGCCAGTAACAGTTGGGTATCCACTAAGCGGATAAACTAAAGTTGTTGCTTTAATGTAGTTGTCTTTTCTTAGTTCGTCATAAGGAATTGCTTCAAGTAATGCGTTACGAACATCAACTTCATTCCACGGTTCATTGTTCGTTTTAAAAAACAAAAACGATGTTGCAAATGATGAACCTAAATGCAAAGAATCAAGGTTAAGCACTGAATACGAATCAAACTGACTGTCACCTAAAAGCCAGTCTGCCTTTCCTGTGTTAAACAAATAAGTGTTCTGTTCTACATCATCGCTTTGCATAATAACAATCTGCGGAATTTGAACAGAATCTACATCGTAATAGAAATTATTTTTTTCAAGAACAAGCACACCGTCTTCGTAATCTTCCAGACAGTAAGGACCAGAATACACACCTGCTTCGGGACCTAACACACTAAAAGCATGATGACACAAAATGTTAGGCAAATGAGGTGTCGGTTGTGTTAACCGAACAACAAGAGTTGTCTTACTTCGTGCATCTATTTTAACATTTTCTTCTTTGCCCGTTCCTTCTCTAAACTCACGAGCACCAGCAATACAGTCAAGCAAAGATGCGTAGGGAGCATAAGGAGTTTCAAGCAAACCAAGCCAAGACTCACGAACATCTTGTGCAGTTATAGGTGTTCCATCAGAAAAAAATGCATCTTCCCGTAAGGTAAAAGTCCAACGCTTTTTGTCGCGAGACACTTTGTATGAAATGCACAATGCACTTTTTGGAGCAAGTGTTGCAGGGTCGCAAATAAACAATCCTTCATACAAACCGTTAAGCACTTGTGCATCATAAGTGTAACTTGCAGTATGCGGATTTAAATCATATTCATGAACAGAATCTATAAGTGTTATAGGTCTTTGTTCTGCAAGCTGAGCATGGAGCGTTAGTGCCACACACAACATAAGCGGAATACAAAAAAATTTTTTCATGCGTGTTTCTTCCGTTAGACTTCGTTAATACCCAGACTCTTCATCTGAGCTTTTTCTTCAACATAAGAGGCATATTCGGCGCGCAACTGATTTACTTTTTGCAAAACATTTTTAAGCGTCGTCAATTCCATCTTAAGTCCTTTAATTTTACTGCGAGAATATTTATCTACATTTTCTTTGAAGTATTCGTCAAGTGCACCAAGCAAAACATAAATGCGATTGTTTTCGGTAATCTGTTTGCTTACAAAGTCAAAAATAACTTGCTCTGACTGAGAATTCATTTTTTCGTAAGCAGGAGTTCCTTTTACTGCAGCGGCAGAATAATACTTTGCGCGTTTAACCATTTCTGCAATAAACTGATTGTAGTGAACAGTTTCCTTATGCTTTGCGTTTGTCTTAGAATCGGTAAAGACAACTTCGTAATCTACAGGTGGTTCTTCAATACCAAAAATAGAACGAATAAGTCTCTTCAGTTTATCCATGAAAGAATTTTTGTCGCTCTGCATAACAGCATGATTGTCGCGTACTTTCGTGATAATAACTTCATACGATTCTGCAATTCCACCCATTGCTTTGACTACATCCATAATGAGTGCATGAGTGTCTACTTCTTTTTTCTTAGATTTCTTTTTGTCATCTGCAGTAGAAAGAGAAGCTAGCAGTTTAGCACGAAGTTCTGCTTTGTTGTTTGCAGTTTCTTCTTTTATAAGTTCATCAACAATTTCTGATGCGTAGGGAATTTTTGGCATGAGCTTGGGGAAGAGTGTGCGCAGTTCTGTCTGAAACAAAGCTGGCGACTGATATGCTTTTTCAGAACAAAACTCTGTGCTCATAATAATGCGCTTACGAATTTCAGCTTTGTAGGCTTCACGCTTGTAGCGGAGAACTGTCATTATGCCTTTTTCAATATCTTCGCTTGTTGTTTTTGCAATGTTCACATTCTCGTTCAAAAGACTTAATGTCATGCCAGGAGCGCCACTTTTTGCAATGTTCACAACAGCAGCAAGTCCACGAGTGTTAGGCTTAGGAGAATTTGCAGAAAAGGAAGACCACAAGAATGTTTTGTTAAGCACGAGCATTTTGTTAAGCGTGTCCATTTTCATATCGAGCGAAAACTTAACATAATTGCACACATAATCAACCATTGCTTCGTATTCACCAGTACGAGCACCCAAGACAGCAGCACGATCGCCTTCACTATAAGCAGTTCCATCGGGAGCAACAATGTCTGTCATGCGCTTGTCGTTTTTATAGGGATCAGGAGCAATAAGAGCTTTCTTTTCAAGCACATCAAACAAATTGGTAATACAAGTAAGATGCATGTGATATGCTTCATCTAACTGAGGGAACACAGTTGTGTTTATCCAATTTGCATACGCTTCCAGAGCTGCGAATAATTGTTGATTGAAATCTGCTTCCATAACTTATTCTTCCTCTATCTGTATCGGCATAAATGATAAATTTCTATACTTGTTTTTTGAAAAGGATTATATACCAATACTTGCATTAAGAGATAAAAAGGAGTATTCTTACTTTATTATGGCTCAAGACGAAAACCTTCAAAAAATGCGCCACAGTTGCGCACATGTTATGGCACAGGCTGTTCTTAACCTGTATCCTGGAACTAAAATTGCCATCGGTCCTGCGATTGACAACGGTTTTTACTACGATTTTGAATTTCCTGCAGACAAAAAACTGACAGAAAATGAATTCCCTGCGGTAGAAAAAGAAATGCGCCGTATTCTTGCGGGCAATCATGAATTTGTTCGTAAAGAAGTTTCTAAAGAAGAAGCACTTAAACTGTTTGCAGATCAACCTTACAAAGTTGAACTTATAAACGATTTGCCAGACGGTGAAACTATAACAACATACACTCAAGACACTTTTACTGACTTGTGCCGTGGTCCTCATGTTGCAAGTACAAAAGAAATTAACGCACAAAGTTTTAAACTTACCAAAATGGCTGGCGCTTACTGGCGTGGAGATTCAAACCGTCCCATGTTAAGCCGCGTGTATGCTGTTTGTTTTGCAAAGCCCAACGATTTAAAAGATTACTTGAAGATGTTGGAAGAAGCAGAAAAACGCGACCACCGAAAAATAGGACAGCAGCTTGATTTGTTCCACCTTGATCCCGAAGATCCCGGTCAGATTTTCTGGCACCCCAACGGATGGAACATGTATGTTACTTTGCAAGACTATATGCGTCAGAAAGTAATTGCCGACGGTTATCTTGAAGTAAACACACCTGCAATTATGCCTCGCACACTGTGGGAACGCAGCGGTCACTGGGGTCACTATCAGAAAAACATGTTCGTTACTGAAAGTGAAAAACGCTTGTTTGCAGTAAAACCCATGAACTGTCCTGGCGCACTGGAAATATTCAAAAGCAGAACACGAAGCTATAAAGATCTTCCCTTGCGTCTTGCTGAATTTGGTCACTGTGTACGCAACGAACCCAGCGGAACTTTGCACGGCATTATGCGTGTCCGCGGATTTGTTCAAGACGATGCCCACATTATTTGTACCGAAGAACAAATTGAATCTGAAGTTTCAAAATTCTGTCGCTTACTTTTGGATGTATACAAAGACTTTGGTTTTGACAAAAATCTTTTGGTTAAACTTTCTACAATGCCCGAAGATCATGTCGGTGACGAAAAGACATGGCAACATGCAGAAGCAGCTCTTGCAGCAGCATGTAAGGGTGCTGGTATGGAATACGAAATTCAGCCAGGCGAAGGTGCATTCTACGGACCAAAACTTGAGTTCACACTCATTGATGCTTTAGGTCGTCAGTGGCAGTGTGGAACCATTCAGTTGGACTACCAGTTACCCAGTGCAGAACGTCTCGATGCAGAATACATTGGTAGCGACAACCAAAAACATCATCCTGTTATGTTACACCGCGCTGTCTTAGGTTCACTAGAACGCTTTATGGGCATTCTTATTGAAAACTATGCTGGTGCTTTCCCTGCATGGCTTCATTTTGAACAAGCAGCTGTTGTTCCTGTTGCACCAGAGTTTAACGACTATGCACAAAAAGTTTCTGACACTTTGCGTTCAGTTGGCATTCGTGCAAACGCATACACTGATGACGACAACATGAAAGCTAAAATTAAAGTTATTTCTTCTGAACATAAAACTCCCTACATTCTGGTTGTGGGCGCAAAAGAACAGGAAGAAAACACAGTTACCTGTCGCTTCCGCTTCTCAAGTCAGATTCCGCAGAAGACATTTGGTTTGGAAGAATTCAAAGAATATGTTCTTGATAAAGTAAGAACTCACTTTAACGGCATTTAGTCTATACACAACGGAGAAGGGTTATGGAGAAAAAGCGCATCTCACTCTCAACAAAGCTTTCAATTAGCACGGGAATTGTTATTCTCGCGGTTGTAGCACTTGCAATCAATTTGGCAGCATACTTTTTTTCACAATACTGTCTTGATAATTTTTATGAAAGTGCAGGAAACGCTATTACTGAATTTTCAGATTCAATAACAATGTTCATTGAGTCTAAAGAAACAGAACTGAATGTATTTGCAGAGACAGATGCGGTAAAAGCTGCAGACGCAAGTATTCACTCTTTTGTAAACGAAAAAGGTGATGTTCAAATTTTGTCATACAAAAAAAGCGCTGTCGAAGAAGAGATTCGTAAGTTAGCAAAAAACTTTGCCCGTAGCGACGACGACATTGCAGAAATATACATTGGAACAAAATGGGGTGGATACGCAACCAACTTTGACGGAAGCATGAGTGGCGGCTATGATCCTAGAAAACGAGGCTGGTACGACACCGCAACCAGTGGCATGGGAAAAGTTAAAATTACCGACGCCTTTGCTTCAACCGTTGGTGCAACCGTTATAGGCATTACTCGCTCTGTATACGACAACAAAGGCGACTTTATAGGTAACGCTTCTATCGAAGTTTCTCTCGATACACTTACAAACATTTTAGGCAACATGAAAATTGGTAAAGATTCCTTTTTCATGATGATTCAGAGAGACGGAACAATTCTTGCAGACACGGGAATTCGCAACAGTAATTTTCAAAATGTAGACAGCATCGACATTCCAGATTTGGAAAACTTTTTCTGGGGTGCAGACGACAACGGCGAAATTACTGTTCCCAACGGAAACTACAGCACATACCTTACTAAAAAAATTACAAACACAAAAACCGGATACAAAATAATTGCTTTCTGTCCATACGACACTGTGTACGAAACATTCTACAGAACGCTCAACACAATGTTGATTGTTTGTGTTCTTGTTGCACTTGTTATTGCAACTGTAACAGGCATTATAACAAGAAAAGTTATTCGCCCGCTCAAAATAATTCGTAACAGCATTAGTGAAAGTGCTTCACAGATTGCACAAGGCAAAGCAGATCTTACTGGAAGAATTAGTGTTAAAACTAAAAACGAAATTGGCGATGTAGCAGAAAGTTTTAATGTGTACTCAGAAAAACTGCAAGACATCATCAAGAGCATGAAGCAAGCAAAAACTTCACTTAACGAAGCTGGTGAAAAACTTGAACAGTCTACCAGCAAAACAATGTCTGCTATTACACAGATTAGTGCAAGTATTGAAGAAGTAGGCAAAAATCTTGCAACACAAAATGACGGTGTAACACAAACAGCAGACAATGTTAAACGTATTCTTGGTAGCGTTGCATCTCTTGAACAGTTAGTTTCTTCTCAGGCAGAAGCAGTACAAGGTGCTTCAACCGCAGTAGAAGAAATGATTGGCAACATAAGCGAAGTAAATCGCTCTGTCGAAAAAATGGCAGATTCATTTGGTAAACTTGAGTCAGATGCACAAAGTGGTGCACGCACACAAGAAGAACTGCAATTCCAAATTAGCGAAATCGACAAACAGTCACAACTTTT
>DMQP01000109.1 GCA_003455655.1 Treponema sp.
ACATTGATGACCCAGTTGGTGCAGTTGCTGTTCACCTTGCAAACGGTATTTGGGGTACACTGTCTGACGGTTTGTTTAATGTAGACAAGGGTTTGTTCTATGGTGGTGGATTAAAGCACTTGGGAGTTCAGTGTCTTGGTGAAGTCAGCATTGTTGCTTGGACAACTGTCTGTATGATTATTACCTTTGCACTGATTAAGAAGTTGCATGGACTTAGGGCAAGCAAAGAAGAAGAAATTGTTGGCCTTGATAAGCTTGAACACGGAATTGATTCTAGCTATGCAGGATTCATTATGGCTCCTCAAGTTATGACAGAGGGAACATCAAGTGCAAGTGTTCCTGTTGAAAAGGCTCTACCTGTTAGTAAAGCAACGAGCAGACCTGATGCAAAGTTCCACATGGTAACAATCATCACTCGTCAGAGTAAGTTTGAGGAACTTAAGTCTGCTATGAACGACATTAATGTAACTGGTATGACAGTAACAAATGTTTTGGGTTGTGGAGTTCAGCATGGAAACACACAGAAGTATCGGGGTGTAGAAATGGATATGACCTTGCTTCCTAAGATTAAGGTTGATATCGTAGTAAGTGAAGTTCCTGTTGATCTTGTTATAGCCGCTGCTAAGGAAGTTCTTTACACAGGTAACATCGGTGACGGAAAGATTTTTGTTTACGATGTTCAGAATGTTGTAAAAGTTCGTACTGGCGAAGAAGGTTATGAAGCACTACAAGATTAATCTTATTTGTTACTACTTGTTCAAGTAATAAGTTTAGTGCTTGTCTTCTTTATGAAACATTCTCTGAATCTTTGTGTTCAGAGAATGTTTTTTTAGTTGAAATTATTTGGTCAGGTTTTTAAGCCATCGTTCTTTTTTTAACCAAATGTGGAATATAACAAGTTTAATTATATCTAACAGTTTGACAGAAAGATACATAAACACTGGACCTATTTGTGTAAACTTTCCTAACAAGAACACCATGGGAATCATTATAAAAATAGTAATAACAGAATCTGTTGAAGCTCCCATTGCGGTATCGCCACCAGAGCGTGCTATTGCTTGTTGACAGTTCATGTAAACCCAAGGAGGCATAAAGAATGTCGTAAGTATAACCATGTTGCGACAAATGGTAATTGCACTTTGACTTAGTTTTCCAAATACAATGGGAACAAGAAGTGTAGAAGCAAATCCAAAAAGCATCATAAAAACTCCGAACACAGCAGAGCCTGACAAGAGCCATGTTTTTTGTTGTCTCGCTTTTTGTAAGTTTCCTTCGCCTAAGGTTTTGCCCATAATGACACTGGTTGCCGTATAGATTCCGCCGAATGCAACAAAGAAAAGATTTGCGATTGAAAAACTTGATGCCATTCCCGACACAACATCTGCACCACCGCGTCCGTTGTAAATGGCTGTAGTAATTGTTTCTGAAAAGACCCACACCATTTCTGTAAAAAGAACAAGCGCACCTTTTTTAATTATTTCTCTAAAAAGGCTACCGTTGATTTTAAAGAAGTCAGAAAGTTTAACAGCAAAGTCAGGTTTTATTTTTATATAGAGAATAAGAAATACAATAAATTCAACACAGCGTGCAATAACTGATGCATAAGCTGCACCTTCAACACCCAGTTTTGGAAAACCAAGATTTCCGTAAATTAAAAGCCAGTTAAAGAATGTGTTTGTAAGTGTTGCAATAATGGTAACTATGAGAGGCGCTTTAACTCGACCTAAGTCACGCATAGAACTTGCAATACACAATGAAATGGTCATAGGTATGCCCATAAAGAACATGATTCGTATGTACTTAACACCTTCATCAAGAATCAAAGAAGCCTGCGTGTTGTTTATAAGCATAAGCGACAGAATTTGTCTGGGAAAAACAATGCAAACTAAAAAGTAAGGTATTGCAGCAAGTAATCCCACAATCAGTTTGAATCGAAAGGCTTGTTGCATTCCATTTTCATCTTTGGCTCCGTAGAATTGCGTCATAAAAATTCCACCCGCCATACAGATGGTATTGGAGAAGACCATAAAGATAAAAAGAATTTGTCCTGCGACATTGACTCCAGACATAGAAATATCACCTAAGCCAGAGACCATAAAATTGTCAACAAGAGTGACTAAACTTTGAATTAACTGCTGTAACATAATAGGAACAGCAATACAGAGAGCGTTTTTGTAGAAAGAAGCCGAAGCAAAGAGAGATTTGTTTGTCTGATGAGCAATCATAAAAAGTATCCGTTCATAAGACCTTTGCCTTTTAGTTCCACTTGAATTGGTTGTGAATAAGCAAAGTGTTGTTTTGTTTGTTGGTAAGTTGATTCTGCTATGTGAATCTGCATGGGGTTACCTGAACTTTCCATTCTGCTTGCAACGTTGACGGTGTCTCCCCAAATGTCATAAATAAATTTTGTTTTTCCTATAACACCAGCAACTAATTCTCCGCTGTTTATGCCAATTCGAATTTGAATAGGAGTTGAAGAACTTTCGTTGAAGTGTTTTACATCTTCGAGTAGACCTTGTGCAAAATGAATCATCTTTAGAGCTCCGTCGTTTGAAGCATCTTCGGTAAGACCTGTTGCTGCCATGTATGCGTCTCCGATCGTTTTGATTTTTTCTATTCCTTCTC
>DMQP01000022.1 GCA_003455655.1 Treponema sp.
CTTAGTTCTGGAGTACCACTTGCACTTGTAGTAACTTCAAGGTCTGAAACTTTGTAGCCACCGCTAAAGAGTGCTGCGCTCCAGTTTACCTTTTCGTCATTTACGGGATTCTGCATTTGTGCATCAAGATACAGTTTTTTGTCTTGACGGTTATAGTACAAGTCTTCTTCTTTTCGAGAGGCACTGACTTTAAAGGTATAAGTCTTAGACTTTCCGAGCACGGTTTTTAATTCACTTTGAGGTTGAGGAGAGACACTAACACGGTAGTCCAAAGCAGAATAAAGAGAACCACCGCTTACTGCAAAACTAGCTTCGCCAGAGTTGTCTGCTGCTATGCCGAAACCGTTTTCTGCAATAAAATACTCTCCTGGGGCAACACTGCCATTTGCTATAGCATAATCTTGGGTAAAGGCATATGGGTTACCTGGAGTGGGCTTATTGCTGTCAGAAAGGTGCATGTATATACCAATCTTACTCTTTCCTAAAGAACCGCCAATAATAAGCTTCTTTCCTTCGCTAAGTGCTAAGTCAGCAGCTTTTCCATCGTTAAGGGTATTACCCGTAATTATATTTGTTCCTCGCAATTTAATCTTATCATAATACGACTCAATATAAATTCCTGCAGCGAAAGCTTCTTCATCACCAGGATCTGTATACCCCTTATAAGATGTGTTTTGTGTAATAGTAGTGTTTTCAATCAAACAGTAGCCAACAGAACTACCGTCATCACTATAGCATACACCAGCACCAGCGTATGCCTTGTTATTTTTGATAGTACAATTTCTAATTATAACACTTGCATCAAGGTCTACGGGGTCATCTGACAGATTATAAATAGATACACCTCCACCGTTTAAAGAATCAAGCTCAGCAGCAGGGACAAAATAGTTTCCGCTTATTTCAACACCATCGAGTATACCTGAGCGCATAGAAATGCCAGCAGCACAAGACCCTTGCATTGATTTGTTGTTTGTAACTTTTCCGCCTTTCATACGCAAAGTACCAGCCACAAGTAAGGCTCCTTCGCCTGTATTTTCAGAGATAGTACAATCGGTAAGCGTACAGTCGCCAAGTGCATATATAGCGCCACCCCCAATGGAAAAATAATCAGGGTCATCCCAATCCACACATGCCTCGTTATTGCTAAGGGTACAGCGCGTCATAGTAAGCGTATTTCCGCTAGAGACATAGATAGCACCACCACCATAGTAAGCATTACAAGAGCGGTTATTTTGAATAACACAATCGGTAAGACTTATATTAGCATTGCTATAAATAGCACCACCGTCAGCTTGTTCGGCATAGGAATCAGTATAGTTTTTTGCGTATCCCCCTGTAATGACAAGATTTTCAAGAGTCAGGTTATTACACGCATTAAATATAACGCGACCACTAAAAGTTTCGTTTCGTTTTGCATCTATAGTGCGTTTTCCATTGTATCCACGAATAAATATAGCAGGATTCCAACTGAACGGAGGAATATAAATAAGAGAATTCCCTTCAGAATCTTCAAAAGATCGTTCAGCCTGTTCTTCAGTAGGCGTTATGTCGGTTAAAAGACGAATTTCACAAGCTGCAACACCAACAATACCATTATCTCTAAAGACATCCAAAGCGTGATTTATCGTTCTAAAGGGGTCTGTTATTGCTCCTGTAGGTTCATCTTCCGGACCGTCTCCGCTGTCACGTCCTTGGTTAGACACATAGTAAATTGCAGGAGAAAAAATCTTTACCTGAGTTGACTCAACACTTTCGCTTGCAATGTAGTAGTCTTTAGTTGCATAGGAGCTAATGGTGTATGTTCCCGAAGCAAGCGAAATACGTGCACTACCATTTGCGCTTCCTGTAGTAGTTCTTCCAGTCGAGTCTGTAATTGTGTAATGAATAGTTACTGCACCACAAGAAGAACCGTCAGTACACAAACCGTCATGGCTTATGCTTAGTGTGTAACGACCGGTATATTCATCTGCTGCATAAGACTGGTCACTTGCTACTTGAATAGCCGGTGGATTAAGTTGCTGAGCCTTATTGCTTATAGCAATACTGTTACTTAAACCTTCACGGTCTCTTATGGTAAAGGTATAGCGTATGTCGTTTGGTGACTGCTGCTGTCCTGTTAAGTAATACATGGGAACATAACCTTGTGGACAATCGTCTGGATTAAAAACGAAACCATCTGCTCTTAAAGAAGTAAGACCTGTGGGTGCTGTTGTAGTAAAGTAACTGCTAGGGTTAGAAACAGAAGGACCAGATTCGTCTTCAGTGTAATTTTCGTAAATGGAGATTGGACTTTCTGCTTCCCATGCTTTGATGTAATAAGTGTTGCCGTTAACTATAAATTGATAGCTATCTCGGTGCAAGGGTTTAGTATAAGTTGTTGGTTCAGTCAAAAAGAGTTTAGGAAAATAAAAACACACAACGTATTCACCGTTAGAAGCATCGCTCAACTGAAAGCAAGGAGACTTAATTTCTGGAGGAGCAGAATTTGCATGAAGGCTAACTTCAAAGTGATCAAAAACACGACCCGATTTTGGTTCATAAAGAGAGACAGATCCAGACAAATCGTTAGAATCACGGTCTTCAAGAGTGCGTAAAAATTCTTTAGTAAAGGTAAGTTTTACCAGAGACTTATCTTCGGCGTCTTGAACAAATGAATAATACCCTGCTACTGCTATATCAGCAGCAGATGGATCTTTAAACCCATACTGGGGCTCAAGAGTATAATTTTGAGGATTACGAAGATAAAAAGTTATGGAGTGATCATCATTACAAGGAATACAGACTATACCGTCTTTGTTTTTAGGAAATTCAGCATCGTATTCTAACTGCATAACAGCAGATGTTTCGGTATATTCTTTAAAAAATTCTTTTGCTGGTGTTCCCCAATCTGGCGAAAAAAAATCACCACAGGAAACAAATAGACTTAAACTTAAAAGAGAAAAAATAAAACTACATTTCTTCGATAACAAACTTTTCACAATGCTCTACTCCCAATTAAAGGATTGTATCAAAGAATGCAAATAAGTTCTAGTGCTTTTGTGAATAAGCTCTTAATCTTCTTTACCAGAATGAGGAAAGGCTTGGGCGTACACTTCTTTAAGGCGTTCTGTGGTAACATGGGTATAGCGCTGGGTAGTACTTATGCTGGAGTGTCCTAACATTTCTTGAACCATGCGAATGTCTGCCCCTTGGGTTAAGAGTGCAGTTGCAAAAGTATGTCTAAAGGCATGAGGCGACACAGGTCTCTTTGTTCCTTCGCTTCCACTGTAGCGGCTTACAATAAACCATATTCCATGTGCTGTAAGGGCAGTACCCTTTTGATTTATAAAGACAGCCTTTACTTCAGCGGCTCCTCCTGGCATTGTAGGCGCAAACTTTGTCTTTCGTTCTGCAAGGTATGCTTTTAGCGCACTGACTGCTTGTTCAGAAAAATACACTCTTCTGTCTTTATTTCCTTTACCGGTTACAATGGCGCTGTCAAAGTTAGCAGAAAAGTCTTGCAGTTTAAGAGAAGCTAACTCGCTTACACGACAACCAGAAGAATAGAGCATTTCAAAAATGGCAGAGTCTCTGCTTTGCCACAAGAGTTCTTTTTTTTGCGGAGCTTCACACATTTGGTCTACTTCGCTTTGAGTCATAAAACGTGGCAGTTGTTTAGGAAGTTTTACTGTCTTTAGTTCTGCAGCAATGTTAATCTGAATGTACTTAAACTTACGGCAGTAAGCAAAGAGTCCTCGTACCGCAGCTATAAAGCGATTTATGGAAGCAGAACTGTATTTTCTTCGGCTTAACTCTGCAATGCTCATACGAAGATCGGCAGCTGTTACTTCAGTAATTTTTGTAGTTCCGCCTACAACTCGCGAAAGATGAGACAAATCTTCCCGGTAGGCAGTAACACAATTTTCTGAAAGGCCGCGAACTGTCTGAATGTAAAGCAAATACTCTGCAGCACAGTCGTCTAGGGTAACCGGCACATTGGCTGGAAACGAAGCGGCTGCAACCGACAGCGCAGATGAAAAAGAAGAAGCTCGCTCTTCACGCTCAAAGTATTCTGCCTTACTGTTCATTACCTGCCTTTTTGTCTTCTGCATTTGCAGCGGCAAAAGCACCAGCAGCTTCAGCAGCAATAGCTTCGTCTGCAGAGTGCAAGTAGTCGCAGTCTGGATTTATACAACTTTTGTAAGAACCGTTCTTTTTGTCGTATTTTTCAACAAGGAACCAACCACACTTTGGACAGTAAACATCAATGGGTTTAAAGTGAGTAATAAAATCACACTCGGGGTAATTCGTACAACCGTAAAATTCTTTGCCTCTACCCTTTGTTTTTCGAGCAACAATACTTCCGTTACAGCCAGGTCTTGGACATTTTGCAAGGGGAATGCTCTTTGTGTTGTGGCACTCGGGGAATCCAGAACAAGCAAGGAAGTAGCCAAAGCGTCCCAATTTTTTAACCATGGGCTTACCGCACTTTTCGCAAACTTGATCTGTCTTTTCGTCCAGCGTTCCCTTTATACTCTGAGTTGTTTCGTTAACTTCATCAACACGTTTTTTGAAAGGACCGTAAAAGTCAGAAATCATTGTGTTCCAAACCAGTTCATTTTGTTCAACTTTATCCAGGTCTGTTTCTACATCTGAAGTAAACTGCTCGTTTATAACATCAGGGAAAGATTCAACCAAAATAGTGCAAATGATTTTTCCTAACTGTGTCGGAACCAGCTGCTTGTTGCTACGGGTAACATAATAGCGATCCAGTAAAACACTAATAATAGGAGCATAGGTTGAAGGACGGCCTATACCTTTTTCTTCAAGGGTCTTAACAATAGAAGCGTCGGTATAACGGGCAGGACCTTGTGTAAAGTGCTGTTCAGGATAGAAGGTGCCACTTGCAAGTTTTTCTCCCACTTTAAGAGAAGGAAGGTTTCCGGTAACTTCATCTTTTGAAGAGAGAGTCTTTATAACATTGTAAAAACCTTTTTCCGAAAGTTTAGATGCACTTACGCGGAAGAGAGCATCGCCTGCGCTAATGTCAACACTCTGAGTCTTTGTTTTAGCGTTTTTCATCTGGCTTGAAACAAAGCGTTCCCAAATGATTGAATACAAACGCAACTGATCCCGTGTTAAATATTCTTTAATGCTGTCTGGTGTGTATTTGACATAGGTAGGACGAATTCCTTCGTGAGCATCTTGAGCACCTTTACCAGAAGCATATTCAATTTTTTCTTCGGGAAGTTGGTCAGGATAATTTTCGCTAATCCATGCACGAACATCATCGATGGCTGTTTGAGAAATACGAACAGAGTCAGTACGCATGTATGTTATAAGACCTACACGAGTAGAACCAATCTGAATACCCTCGTACAGTTGTTGGGCAATCTGCATGGTTTTACGGCTGGTGTAGCCCAAACGGTTTGCAGAAGCCTGTTGCAGTTTACTGGTAGTAAAGGGGGCTTTAGGTCTAACTGTTTTTTCGCTTTCTTTAATGTCAGTAACAACACAGTCTGAGTTTTTTATTTCGTTGATGATGTTATTGACTGACTCTTCACTTTTGAGGTCTACTTTTGCTCCCTTATACTGAACTAACTGAGCTGTAAACTTTGTTTTACCTTTTGAAAAATCTGCATCAAGGCTCCAGTATTCTTCGGGAATAAATTCTTCAACTTCTTTTTCCCGTTCACAAATTAAACGCAAAGCAACTGACTGAACACGACCTGCAGAAAGACCGTTCTTTACTTTTTTCCACAAAAGCGGGCTTAAGTTATAACCTACCAGACGATCCAAAACACGACGAGCTTTTTGCGCATTAACTTTTGCTTCATCAATTTCGCGGGGTTGCTTTACTGCTTCTTTAATTGCAAGAGGAGTAATTTCGTTAAAGACAATGCGGGAAATAGAAGCCTTAGTTTTATCTTTTAACGCATGATTCAAATGCCAAGAAATAGCTTCTCCTTCACGGTCGTTATCCGATGCAAGAAGAACAACATCTGAATTCTTTGCGTCTTTTTGAAGTTCTTTTAGAAGTTTTGCTCTTCCTCTTACGGTAATATATTCTGGCTCAAAATTCTGATCCACATTGATGGCCATGCGGCTCTTGGGTAAGTCAATTAAATGACCCATTGATGCTTTAACCGTATAACCAGTTCCTAAATAGTGCTCTATAGTCTTAGCCTTTGCAGGGGACTCTACGATAATGAGTGTCTTCTTTTTTGAAGCCTTTGCCTTTGTTGTTTTTTCAGCCATATTCTACCTCATTACGGTTATGTTCCGGGGGCTTTTGCCAACACCTGAACTAAACCGGCATAATCTGTAACAATCGCAGCCCCCTCTTCGGCAAGCATTTGAACCGTGCGCTTTGCTTTTGGCTTTTTTGCAAGACGATTGGGCTTAACTTTTTTTGCCCCATCACAAAAACAAGCCTGATGCAAAACGACATCGCGGTTAAACTCAAGTGCAAAATCTGCCGTTATAAGAGCACCGCTTCCTGCTGGCGCCTGAACAACAACCGTTACCCCAGACAAAGCAGCTATAATGCGGTTCCGCTGAACATAACGCCATTTTTCAACAGGCATACCAGGGACATATTCGCTTACCAAAGCTCCACCCCCATCAATAATATGTTGGGCAAGCAATCGGTTTGCATAAGGAACAACAGTATCTATTCCACAGGGCAAGACAGCAACAGTTGCTCCCTTTTGTGCAGAAAGCGCTCCCTTATGGGCAAAAGTGTCTATGCCGTAAGCAAGACCACTTACCACTGTACAGCCGTCTAAACAAGCATCTTTTGCAAGTTCAAAGGCAGCACGGGCACCTTCTTCACAAACTGCTCGTGTTCCCACAAGAGAAATACACTTTTGATGCAAGGCAGTGAGACTTCCGCGGTAAAAGAGTGCATACGGAGCATTCAGCGTTTCTCTCAGTAAAGCCGGATACTGTGCATGGTCATACAAAACGGACTCTATGCCCAACTTTTCAAGCAATCTTTGTGCAAGACGAGCATCATGGCTAAGCGCTTTGGCATCCCAAAAATCGGGGTTTACCGGGCGACCCACCATTTGCGATATATCTTCTATAGACAGTACACTAAGAGCGTCTAAACTGTCAAGCAGATTTTTTAGAAGCAGTTTTTCTCTCAGAGAAAGGCAAGTTATAAGTGAAAGTGCAAGGTCTAGTTCGTGCATTATCCTAAGATACGCACGAAAAGACATAAGGGCAAGGAAATTCTACAAAAAAGTTCTTTTTTACTGAACCCCATGAAGAGAATTAAGCACAACCTGTTTGTTGCGTTTTGCATCTTCTGTTAAGTCGGGATTAGAATTAAGTGTAATAATGCGGTCGTACAGTTCCAAGGCTTTTTCTAGTTCACCTACATCACAATATGCGTGGGCTAAAAGGAACATGCCGTTTGTATCTTTTGTCTGATTACGCAAGAATTCTTCCACATAGGGAATTGCTTTTTCGCTTTCTCCCAGTTCAAAAACATACAATACACCTATACCGTACATAGCACGATAGTATTTGGGGTTTATGGTTAAAGCTCTCTGATAGGCTTCTTCCGCAAGACGCAGATATCGTTGCTGTTTTAATTTAGCATCTGCACCACCGTTTGCACTAAAGTCAAGGGCAGTATGAGCTGTGTATCCGGCACTAATGGCAAGATAGTAATACAAGTTTGCATTGTTGGGGAAGGTTTCTATTGCGCGCTGAAAACACTCCATTGCTTCTCCATACATTTCGCGGTCAAGGTAACGAGTTCCTAAAATCTTGTACCAAATACCCACTTGTTCTTGAGTGGTAACTAAATCCAGGGCACGGGCATCGTATTTTTTTATTGCTTCTGTCAATTCTTCTACGGTTGTGGGATTGGAAACGCCCTCTTCCATTTTTTGCATTCGTTTTACGGAATTGTAAGTTGCGCCTCCGCATGAAGCAAAAAGACCTATCGTTAAAACAAAGGCGAAAGCAGTGCCCAAAACATGCATTTCCTTTTTCATGTTCTTCCTCCCTAATTAGACGACCCCTTATGTCCAGGAAAATATCCACGGTGATATTCTCGTAACTGTTCGTCATCTATATGCGTATAAATTTGTGTTGTTGCAAGATCTGCATGCCCCAGTAATTCTTGAACGGAACGCAAGTCCGCACCACCAGCAAGCAGATGTGTTGCAAACGAATGTCTTAGTGTATGCACTTTTGCACTTACACCACTTTTTGCTTCAAGGGTCTGAAAATTTTTCCAAATGCCCTTACGCGAAAGTGGTTTTCCATGTGCATTTACAAACACATGAGCTTCAACATTCTGTTTAACCAGTAAAGGCCGCGCTTGACTAAGCCACTTTTCTAACCAAGTTTGAGCAACTTTACCAAAGGGAACAAGTCTTTCTTTGTCTCCCTTTCCATGCACTAAAATAATATGTTCATCAAAGTGCACATCAGAACATAACAAACCAGCTGCTTCAGAAATACGAAGGCCACAACTGTAAATAAGTTCATACAAAGCTCGGTCTCTTATTCCAGCAGGTTTTGAAACATCTATTGCAGCAAGCAAAGCATCTACCTGTTCAACACTCAGCACACGGGGTAATGCTCTATTTGCTTTTGGTCTGTCTAATTCAAGTGCAAAGTTCTGTGCCCAGATTCCACTCTGAGTTAAAAAATTTCCAAAGGCTCGAAGCGCAGACACATCTTTTGCAATCGTTAATTCAGTGCAGCCCTGTGACTTACGCCACACCAGATAATACACTAATGCCTGAGCATTTACCTGTTCAACTGCAAGGGGAACTTCTTGCAAGTAAGTAAGAAATTCCTGAATACAAGACACATAAGTCTCTGCCGTCAGTTGGGCATGACGGTCAACCAGTAAGAGTTCACCGTAAAACTGCTTTAGAAGACGGTCTGTATCTTGCATAGCATTAGTCGTCTGTTAGTTTAATGGAACGAGAAAGTCCCTTCAGTTTTGTTCGGTATACTGCAGGAGTCTGAAGATCGTCCATTTTGTTTTCATAAGCAGCAGGAACTTCAAAGCTACCCACCTGTTTACCGTTTGAAGAAATTTGTGCATTCTCGTGGGGAATTTCTGAACCCTTATTGATTACTTCATCAAAGAGTCCGGGGTTGTCGCCACTGGTTACGCTTACATCAGAAGTGCTTTCCATGTTGAATGATTCACTTGATGAAGAACTGCTACCTCCATGCAAAATGCGCTGGAAGTCACCGTAGTCCATTAAATCTGAAGAATCTTCTTCTGCGGGAGTTTTGAAAGAATCAACAGCTGGATCTTCTTCGAAGGGAGCAAAACCTGTTGCAATAACAGTAACAGAAATAGTGTCGTTAAGGCTGGGATTAATTGCCTGACCCCAGAATACGTTGCGGTCTTTTGCAGCAGAAGCGGTAACATTTTTAACAATCTCATCAATTTCTTCCATGGTGAGATCTTCGGGACCAGTAATGTTAACCAAAATATTTTTTGCGCCATCAATGGTGCGGTTTTCAAGCATAGGATTGCTAATTGCATGCTGAGCTGCATCAACGGCACGATTTTCTCCTTCGCCAATGCCAACACCTAAAATTGCATCTCCCTGTCCTTTCATAACAGTCTTAACATCTGCAAAGTCAATGTTAACAATTCCATGAACAGTAATAATTTCTGAAATGCCACGAACACCCTGACACAAAACATTATCTGCCATGCGGAATGCTTCAAGGAACGAAACTTTACCCTTAGACAGTTTAAGCACTTGCTGATTCGGAACAACAATAAGAGAGTCTACTTGAGCACGAAGTTTTTTAAGACCTTCCTGAGCATGATTCATACGCTGAGGTCCTTCGAATTCAAAAGGAGTGGTAACAACTGCAATTGTCAGAGCACCTTCTTCTCTTGCAATCTGAGCAACAATAGGAGCGGAACCAGTACCAGTACCACCACCCATTCCAGCGGTGATGATTACCATGTCTGTTCCCTTAACCATGTTTTTAATTACTTCCACATCTTCTTTTGCAGCATCTTCTCCAATCTGCGGATTTCCACCTGCACCCAAACCACCAGTCAGTTTTTGACCAATGGCAAGACGTGTCTGAGCTTTAGATGCACTTAAAGCCTGCAAATCTGTGTTGAGTACAACAAAATCTACACCGGAAATGCCCTGTTCAATAAGACGATTAACCGCACTGGAACCACCGCCTCCACAGCCAATAATTTTAATGACTGTTGGACTTGCGGCATTTACTACCGGTCCCTGGTTGATTACAGAAAGTTCTAACATGATTCCTCCCGACCCCACTCTTGTTCTTCAGGAATATCCCCCTTCCTGAAGGAGCGTTTACTTTATCAATTTAGAAAAACGATTCCTTAAACCGTTTCCACCAACTGTCTGATGAAGAGTCTTTCTTTGACTCTTTCGAACGACGGTGACGCGAATTGGGCGCCACTTCATCTTTATTTGCAACGACTAATCCCACTGCCGTAGCAAAATCTGCACCGCGATACGATGAATCTGCTCCGCCTAAATCGGCAACTTCACCAATGCGAACATTTTCAGTACCCCACACCGACTGAGCCAGTTCAACAACACCCGGCATAAGAGCACCACCTCCAATAAGAATGATGTTACCCATCAGTTCTTTAAGGTTAGACTTATGAACTATTTCTTTGCGCACCATGGTAAAAATTTCTTCCATGCGAGGCTGAATAATCTGACATAATTCGTAACGGTTTGTCTGTTCGGGAGCACGACCACCTAGTCCAGGAATGATAACTTCTTCATCAATTTCATTTCCGTTAATCCAACAGCAACCGTATTCGAGTTTTATTTTTTCTGCAGTAGCGTTTGAAATTTGTTTAACAATAGCAATGTCATTGGTAACTAAGTTTCCACCCACAGGAATTGATGCCGTAAAGACAGTTGCTCCTTTAGAGTAAACCATAACATCTGTTGTTCCGCCGCCCAAATCAATAAGAATAGAACCTAAGCCCATTTCATCTTCATGAACAGCAGCATAAGAAGCAGCAAGTGTTTTAAGCATAACACCGTCAAGCAAATAACCAGAACGAATGACACACTGTTCAATATGAGCATATGTGGTAACAGATGCAGAAACCAAGTGCACTTTAACTTCAAGACGAACGCCCATGTAGCCAAGTGGATTTTCGTATCCAGACTGTCCGTCAATAATGTATTCTTGGGGAATTACATGAAGCAGTTTTTTATCTTGAGAAATAGGCATTTGTTTTGCTGCTTCAATAACACGATTTTTTGTATTTTCGTCTATAGCAAGCGGACGCCTTCTTCCGCTCTGATCTACACCAACTTGTCCTTGAGTGTTAAGTCCTTCAACTTGAGAGCCACCGATTGCAGTGTACACAGATGAAACTTCTACTCCAGCCATAAGTTCAGCATCTGCAATAGCTTCTCGTATGACAGAAACAGCTGCGTCTATGTTAACAATAACGCCGTTACGTAAACCTTGTGATGGTCTTTTTGCAACGCCAATAATTTCGACGCCTTTTTCTGGAGTAATTTCACCTATAACAGCCCTGATAAAACTTGTACCAATATCAAGGCCCACGACTATTCTGCTCACTGCTTTTACAGCTCCTCTACAACCCGCGCACGCTTACGGTAAGAAACCGAACCATAGCGAAGGTCTATCTCTCCCACATCGGGCTCTATGGAATTAACCACATCGAGTACCACCATCATATACTGAAGTGCCTCTTCATTCAAGGCTCTATCGGTCAAAACCCGAACTTTTGCTTGAATGGGATACAAAACCAGTTCGTAATTTCCGTACTCTTTGGGTACAACTTCAATTTCTGAAATAGCGGCAAAATACTTTTGCTTAAGGTTGCGGATATCTTGAATCTGCTCCATAAGTGTTCTGTACTTTACAGGCAGTCTCATTCCATCTTGAACCGTATCAACAGGAAGTCCTGACAAAAGCGGAATGGAAGAATCCTGCAAGAATGACAGAGAATTTGCCATGAATAGTACACCATTTTTATCAATTTGAACAGGGATCGATCTTCCGTTTACTTCTACAACTGTTTTAGCAACAGCTTCTCTTTCTGTAATTTGAACAATAACACGATCGGGAAAGCGCTTGTCTACACTGACTGTTTCGATTGCAGAAACACTTGATAAAATAGAAACTGCGCGAGAAGTGTCAAACTTCATCCAAGGAGTAGAAGAAGTGCCTGCAATCTGAACACCTAATTCTTGAGCAGACAAAGTTTTTAATCCGCGGAATTCAATTTTTACTGGTGAAAGGCAAGGAATAACCAGTGTGTAAATAAAAGCTTCAAAAACAAGAAGAATGCTTAAAACAAGCACAATTACTTTTAAGAGCGAAAGTTTTTTGTCTTTGCGTTCTGGTCTTGTCTGTACTTGTTCCATCATTTCATCAAAATCTGAATAAGCTAGATCACTCATCATTCCACCACCGTTTCATAACTTTCTGATTTATTGCTACTTGTATATGAACTATAAGATTCTGAAGGATATTCACACCGTGACGCATTGAGCATAAAGCCACACATGGCAAGCGTTACGATAATGCTTGAACCGCCGTATGAAAAGAAAGGAAGAGGAATACCTGTTGTTGGTACGGCTCCACAGACAACGGCAATGTTAAGAACAGACTGTACAACAATAGTTACCGCACAACCGAAAGTACCCAGTGCAGCAAAACGATCTGGAGAAGTAAATGCAACTTTAAATGCACGCCATGCAAAGAAAACTAAAAGCACTATGTAAGCAACTACACCAATAAAGCCCATAGCTTCTGTCCAGCCAGCAAAAATATAGTCAGCATATACTTCGGGAATGTAAGGCGTTCTTTCAAGACCTGTTCCTAAACCTTGACCCCACACACCGCCAGAAACAATTGCTTTTTTAGATTGTGCAAGCTGATAACCGGTTGTATTTACAAACTCTTCTGGTTTGAAGAATGCAATCAAACGACGCACACGATATTCTTCTTTGAAAGTTAACAAAGCACCAGCAAGAACTCCCAAGAAGAACAGAGGGAAGAACCAAGAAATGCGAGCACCTGAAACAAAGAAAAGTGAAGCGCCTACAACAAAAATAAGAATTCCTGTAGAAAGATCTTTTTGCGCAAAGACAATGCTTACAAAAAGTAAAAGACCACCAAGCGGTTTCATAAAAGAATTTGCATCATCATCGTATTCACCACTTACCTTTTGACGGTCAAATAAATTTGCAAGAAAAAGCACAACTGCAAACTTAGCAAGTTCTGAAGGTTGGAAAGAACCCATAAAAGGAATGTTTATCCAACGACGTGCACCGTTACGCTGAATACCAATTTTTGGAATAAAGGTAAGCAGACATAAAAGCAAGGTTCCCATTACAAACAGAGGCAATAGCTTACGGATTTTTTCCATAGGCATAATTGCGAAGAACAAAAGCAAGGAGAAACCTACCGCAGAATTAATAACATGTCTCACTACAAAATGGTAGCGGTCTCCGTCAAACAAACGAGAAGCAGTGTCAGGAGTACATATATACATCGTAACCATGCCAAGACCCCACATAAGCAGAGTAGCGACAACGAGTCCTAAATCTGTTTTGTGTTGCATGTCTACAGGTCTTTCGGCATAGAAGGTGTACCCTTTCATGCTTTTCCCTCCAGCAAAGCAGTAATACGTTCCATTTCCATTCCCCGGGAACCTTTCAAAAGCACTATGTCTCCAGGACGGGCACTCTTTTTTATTGCAGATACAGCGGCTTTAATTGCCTTTTCATCGCTTCCTTCGCAATAGGTAAAACGACACTTAACCGCATGCTTACTTGCAGTGTTGTAAGCATACTTCATTTCTTTTCCTACAAAGACAACTGCTGTTACACCACTTTTTGCAACCAAGCTTCCTATTGCAGAATGAGCTTTGCGAGAGTCTTTACCTAACTCAAGCATATCTCCTAACACAAGAACACGATGTTTGTTTTCATTAAGAGAGGCAACAAAAGAAATTGCTTTTTCCATTGAATCAGGATTTGCGTTGTAGCAGTCTTGAATAATGGTATATGTTCCGCGTAAAATTTCTCCACGACCAAAAGCAGATTTAACTTTTGAAACACCGGCAATAACTTCTGAAGCAGAAAGCCCCATAGCCTGAGCAAGAGCAATGCCTGCAAGCATGTCGCGATAGTTGTGCATACCAGGCAAAGAAAGACGTCCTTTCTGACCAGCAATGCTAAATTCAGTTCCATCAAGACCAAGGTCTGCAACAAAACGAACAGTTGAAGAAGCTTCGTTTTCTCCGAAGAAAATCTTTTCTCCCTTTGCCTTGCGTGCAAGGAACTGAGCGAAATCATCTTGTGCAGGAATAATTGCAACACTCTCTTTAGTAAAGTAGTCAAAGATGTGTGACTTTTCTTCTGCAATAGCTTCACGGCTTCCTAAAATGCCAATGTGTGCTGTTCCAATGTTAGTAATAATTGCATACTGAGGTTTAAGCACAGAAGCAATTTCTGCCATTTCGCCAACACGGTTCATTCCCATTTCAAAAATGCCAACTTCATGTTCTTCACGGATTTTAAAAACAGAAAGCGGTAACCCTGTTTCACTGTTAAAGTTTCCATCGTTGGTTACCACTTTATATTTTTGCGACAGAATAACTGCTGCAATTTCTTTTGTTGTTGTTTTTCCGCTTGAACCCGTAACACCTACTTTTGCAAGTCTTGGGAAGTGGTCTACATAACACGCTGCTGCCTGTTGTAAAGCCGTCAGCGTATTCTTTACGCTTATAAAACAAACATTTTCATACTTTTTTTGCAGTTCGTCATAATACTCTGGGCGAGCAGAAAGACTTTCTTTTGCAACAAAAACAGCAGTCGCACCTTTTTTCAGTGCCTGGGGAATAAAGTCATGTCCGTCTTGTGTTTGTCCAATCAAGGGAACAAAGAGCGCCTGTTTTTTTACAGAACGGCTGTCAGTTACTACAGATGTAAAAATAAGATGTCCGCGACCAAAGACATCGTTTCCCTTAACTGCAGAAAGCAGTTCGTCAAGTGTAAGAAGGCTTTCACTCATCATTTGCCCCCTTCATCTGAACACGAACAATTTCTTCTGATTCTGCCTGACGCATACCCAGTTCTTCTTCTGCAATGCGTTCAATACGGTCTGTACTAGACAAAAGGCTTATGTCGGTAATTAAGTTTTTATTTTCATCAACAAGTGTTTGTTGTCTCGTTTCTAAATCAGTAACATCTTTATTCAAGTCTGCATATTTTCGTGAGCGCATACCGCCAATGGCAAGAGCTCCCGGAATACACAAGGCAAGCAGTGCAACAAAAAGTACACGCACTATACGGCTGCCTTTTTTCATAATTCAAACTCCTCCTGGTACATCCGGTCAGAACCAGCATCTCTCAGTTTGCGCACAACACGAAGCTTTGCACTCCGCGATGGCGAGTTACGGGAGATTTCCTGTTCCGTCGGCTCGACAGGTTTATGAGTAAGCACTTGCGCGCAAGCTTTTCCACCACACTGACACACTGGTACTTGTGGAGGACACACACATTGCTTTCCCAAATTGCGAAAGTAATTTTTCACAATTCTGTCTTCCAGGGAATGGAATGTTATAACACCCATCTTTCCGCCTACAGCAAGCACATTAAAGGCGTTGTGTAACGCCAAGGGCAAACGCTTTAGTTCACCGTTAACTGCAATGCGCAAGGCCTGAAAGGTTCGGGTTGCAGGATGAATTGGTCCGTGACGATAAGAAGCAGGTACTGCATTCCAGATCACATCTGCAAGGGCTTTTGTAGACAAGATTCTCCCGTGTTGTCTTGCCGCAACAATTGCACTTGCTATCCTGCGTGAATATTTTTCCTCGGAATACAGATAAATCAGATTGGCTAAGCGTTGTTCGCTTTCACCGTTGACAATGTCGGCCGCAGAAGGGTTCCCACTTCCTCCAGGGCTGGCTGCGTCAATCCTCATATCAAGTGCTTCATCATGACGGAAAGAAAATCCCCTCCCACTCCGTTCATAATGGAACACACTGATTCCAAGGTCAAATAAAATAAGGTTGGGACGAGTTAAATGTTCAGGATAGTTTGCATACAAATCGTTAAACCACCCAGACCAAAACTGCATCCGTTCCCCAAAAGGAGCAAGGCGCTCGCGTGCACGAGCTTGAATCTGTGCATCAGCGTCAACGCCAAGAACGTGTAAAGACGGGTAAGTTTTTAAAAAGTTATACGAATGTCCGCCTTCCCCAAGTGTTGAATCAATCATGAATGCATGTTGCTCGAACTGCTCACCAATTGGTGACAAGTATTCGAGGCATTCACTCAGCAACACCGGCGTATGGACAATCTCCACTTTTTTTCTCCCGCCACACTCTCCGTATGTTCAGTTACACCCATCAGACACAGGATGAAACAAAACACCAGTTTTTACAGCAGAATGTCTCCCATGCTTTGAGCAGCCATTTGGAAAGACGCTTCTGATTCCTCCGCATTCTTTGCGTATTCTTCTGAATCCCAAAGTTCCATATACTTGTCGATTCCCAGAATGACGCACTCACCGCCCATTTTAAGCGATGCATAGTCACGAAGGTTCTGCGGGATAGAAAGACGACCTGACTTGTCAAACTCGATGCGTGCTGCCGGTCCTATAAAGCGGCGTAAGACTTCACGTTTTTGTTTGTCAAAGACAGAAACTGAACCAACAACGCGTTCTTTCAGTTTTGTCCATTCTTCAGTTGTAAAAAGCATGAGACAGTGGTCAAGGCCTTGCGTTACCCAGAGTTCGTTTTGTTGTAAAACGGCACGCAACTTGGAAGGGAAACTTACGCGTCCCTTTTCGTCCAGTGTGTTGCGATACTCACCGATAAGCATTTCCATGCCACTGCTCACCACTTTTCCCCACTATTTCCCACTTGATTACCATTTTAACCGAAAATTCACTAATGTCAACTAAAAAAAGTGCCGAAAATGCATTTTTTTAAAAAAAATTTCCTTAAATACCTAGTCAAAAAAAACGGATATAATTGAATAGCACAGATATAGTGTTTTTAGAGAAAGCTTTAAACTAAATTTGGGGTAGTTTTAAGAGTGAAAAAAAGTCTATTTTCTAAGACCCAATTCTGCCATTAATTTTGAAACATAGGT
>DMQP01000236.1 GCA_003455655.1 Treponema sp.
TCTTTGTGTTCAGTTTTTCGGGAGATACATAGAGCAGTTTTAGACTTCCATCTTTGATGCGGTCTACAGTCGAAAAATACTGGTCTCTGTCTAATGAAGAGTTTAGAAATGCAGCATTAACTCCAGCGGCATTCAGCTGAGAAACTTGGTCTTCCATAAGTGAAATGAGCGGAGAAACAACAACGGTTAAGCCAGGTAAAAGCAAAGCTGGAATTTGGTAACACAAAGACTTTCCGCCACCAGTGGGCATAACAGCAACAGTGTCTCTTCCAGCAAGAACATTTTGAATAACTTCTTTCTGTAGGGGACGAAATGAATCGTAGCCAAAAACACTTTTCAGAATATGTTCTGCGTCTGACTGCATGTCTTCCTCCTGCTGTATGTGTTCATTTGGACTTTGCAGTAATAGAGCCGTTCTTGAGGCGGTAATGCGTATTGCGTTCAGTAAAATAGTATAACGGACAGAATCCAAAATGTCACCTCTTGCAATTTCTCATGTACTTTGCTATACTGCATGCAGTGAGCCGGTTTGGTGGAATTGGTAGACACGACAGACTCAAAATCTGTTGCGCGCGAGCGTGTCTGAGTTCAAGTCTCAGAATCGGCATTGTAAAGCGGACTGAAATAAGTCCGTTTTTTTATGCAAATTCGCCACAGAGCCCACCTTCTGTTTTTCGTAAATCAATTGCTTCTGTTATGTGTGCAATCGAAATTACATTCTCTCCTTCCATGTCAGCTATAGTTCGTGCAAGTTTTAAGCATGAAGATTTTGCTCGCCCCGAAAAAGAAAAAGCTTCACTTGTTTTTTCAAGAAAGTCAAAAGCCTCTTTTGTGCAAGTGCAGTATTTTTCAATTTGATCTCTGCTTAACTGAGCGTTTCGTAAACCCTGTCTTTTGCGTTGAATATAAACTGCTTTTGCAATGTCTTTACGAAGCTCTTCTGTGCTAAGAGATTTTTCTGCATTTTCTTTTGGAGTTTCTACCTGAATGCGGATATCTATGCGGTCGAGTAGGGGACCTGAAAACTTTTTCCAGTATTGCTCTATGCTTTTTGCTGAACACAAACAGATTTTATCTTTTGAACCAAAGGCTCCACAAGGACAAGGGTTTGTTGCCATAAGTAATTGAAAGCGAGAGGGGTAGGCGGTAGAACGGCCAGCTCTACTGAGCGTAATGCTTCCTGTTTCGAGGGGAACTCTGAGCATTTGCAGTACCGACGACTTAAATTCTGCCGCTTCATCAAGAAAAAGAACTCCGTTGTGGGCAAGTGAAATTTCTCCTGGTGAACAGTGAATTCCTCCTCCGCATATTCCTTCTATGCTTGCACTTTGATGGGGTTGTCTAAAAGGACTTGTTCGAATGACTGTTGTTCCCGGTGGCAGTAACCCAGCAATGGAATGTATACGAGTAACAGACTGTGCTTCTTGTGCTGTTAACAGAGGAAGCAGTGTGTAAAAGCGCTGTAGGGCAAGCGTCTTTCCGCAACCAGGTGGACCAAATGCAAGTACATTGTGACCTCCTGCAGCAGCAATTTGTAAAGCGCGCAATAGTTTTTGCTGTCCTTGCACTAAAGCATAGTCTTCTGAATCGGCGTAGGGTGCAAACTGAACTTGGTCTTTTTCTTCAAGCGTTTGTTGATTTTTTTTAACAATGAAAGCATTTGCATCTGTAAGAGCATTAAAGGCTTCTTGCAAAGTGTCTGCTCCACATACTTGCATACCAGCAATGCCCAGTGCTTCTTCAGTGTTTGCAGAGGGAATAATGCACTTATGAATTCCTTCTTCGACAGCAGTACTCACTGCCGCATAAATTCCTCGTACTGGTCTGACATGCCCATTAAGTTCCAGTTCACCCATAACAAGAATTTTTTCATCTTCTTGTTCACTTTGATTTTCTGCTTGCTCTTGCAAAACTGCCACTGCAACTGCTAAGTCAAAACCGGCGCCTTCCTTGCGTAAGTCTGCAGGAGAAAGACTTATAAGAACCCGCTCGGGTGGAAACTCAAAACCGCTGTTTCTAATGGCAGACCGCATTCGTTCTCGCGACTCTTTTACCGCTCCGTCTGCAAGTCCTACCATATCTACCGCAGGAATTCCACGACGAAGATCAACTTCAACTTGAACCAAAGAGCCTTCATATCCGAAGGGCGAAAAACTGACTATATTCATCTTAGATACCTTCCATAAGTGTATATGGCATTCGTTTTTAAAAATGACTCCCAAATAAACTGAATTTTGAAAATAGTTGAAATTTATGCCTAAAAAATGGTATGCTAGGGCTATGAGTAACGAGATGAAAAAGGTTGACCAGACAACACTGGAAAATCTGCTGTATCTGTCACGACTTTCTCCAGAAAGTACTGATATGGCAACCCTTAAAAAACAGGTCGACGAAATTGTCGGTTATTTTGAAATTCTGTCAAAATATGATGACAGCGAAAATCCCTACGATGCATATCCTACAACAGAAGCAGAAAAACTGCGTGAAGACGAAGTAGTTGCAGGTCTTGAAATGCACGACGTAAAGAAAGTAAACGAAAAGAACTTCCTTGACGGATACTTCCAAGTTCCCAAAGTTCTGGGCGAAGGAGCTTAAAGATGTTTTATACTATCGAAGAAGCAGTAAGCGCCCTTAAAGACGGCAGCGTAACAAGTCACGAACTGGTAAAGAATTCAATCGATACTTTTGAAAAAGACAAGTCTTCAGCAGTGCCTCTTAATGCATTTATTGAAATGTATGACGATGCACTCTCTCTTGCAGATGCCGCCGACAAAGAAATTTCGGCAGCCCGTTCGGCAGGAACTTTGGAGCAACTGTTTGCAAAAAAGCCCCTTCTTGGACTTCCCTTTGCAAACAAAGATAACATTTCTGTTCGGGGAAAACGCCTTACCTGTGCATCAAAAATTCTTGCAGGATATGTTGCTCCTTACAACGCAACTGTCATAAACAGACTTATGGAAGCAGGAGCAATTCCTTTGGGACGTTGTAATCAAGATGAATTTGCAATGGGTTCTTCTACGGAATACTCAAGCTACGGTCCCACCCGTAACCCCATTAACCGAGACTATGTTTCTGGCGGTTCTTCCGGAGGTTCTACCGCTGCTGTTGCTGCAAATCAGGCTCTGTTTGGTTTAGGAACAGAAACAGGTGGTTCTGTTCGTTTGCCAGCAAGTTATTGTGGTGTATACGGACTTAAGCCCACTTACGGAGTGTTAAGCCGCTGGGGAGTAGTTGCCTACGGTTCTTCTTTGGATCAGGTAGGAATTATTGGTCATACGCCTCGTGATATTGCTCTTCCCCTAAGCCTTATGTGTGGCGTTGATATGTACGATGACACTTCTGCCGATTTACCAGAAGGAAAGTCTCTTGCAACTTTAACCCCTTGTTCAGATGAAGAAATTGCTCATTTGCGCATTGCAGTTCCCAAACAGTTTCTTGAAAGTAAAGGATTGGATGCAGATGTAGCAAAAGTCTTTGA
>DMQP01000015.1 GCA_003455655.1 Treponema sp.
GTTGCATGAAGACTCTGATGAGCATCACGAATTGCCAGTTCTGTAATTTGTACTTTAGCCATAGTGTACTCCTTTTATTTCTATTAAGACAGTTGTTTTTCATGAACAGCTGCAGCAATGGCAGCAATTACCGCACCCTTATCAGCGGCTGGGGCTGTTGGCACGGAACCAGTTGAAGCAGAAGCTGTAGGTACAGACTGCTGAGATTCATCTTTATCTAGGCGAAGGGCATGCAAAATAACATGCAGCAGTTTCATAGAAAGAATAAGAATAATCAAAAACGAAAACACGACACCTAAGCCCAAAAGTGTCAGAATTCCGCTTTGACCAAGCATTTGCGAAATTGTCATAAGACCTCCGAGGGGGCATTATAGTAAAAAACAAGGGCTATTTCAATAGGAATTTTAATGCAAAAAACTAGCGTTTTCTAAACTTTTATGCTATAATCTTAATGCAAGATGAAAATGTTCGTAAAAAAACTTGCCTCAGCCTTCAAAAAAAGCAGGGCAGTTCGTGTATCGCAGATTTTCTTCATTCTCTCCATTCTGTTTTTAACAGGAGTCCTTTTATGGATTTCGTATCAGAATAAAAAAATCATCACTTACGAACAATACACAGAACCCTTAGCTAAAGACGGAGAACTTGAAATTTTTATGGAAATTCCGGTTCGTGCAGACGGTGTAAAAAACTGTTGGCCCGAAGAAAACGGAACTTGGGGAGCCCAATACGACATTTACATTATAAACAAAAGTAAGTATCCCTTCGTAGACTGGGAGCTTACTATGGATGTTCCCAACGAAGCACGAATTGATTCAAGCTGGAACGGCACTTACGAACAAAAACCTGGAAAAATTATTATTCACGGAGCTCCTGATCTTACGGCAGTGGCAAATCCCCACGATAAAATTCGCGTAGGTTACGTCTTATATACACGAAGCCTTATGCAACGAAGCCATTACATTCTTACCGGAAGATTTCAGCGCAGTCCCTTACGAGAAATACTCTTTATTGTTGCGCTTATACTGTCCATTGTTGCACTGCTTATTTTTATAGTTTCCTTTGGCTTGTTCTTTGTAGTTCAAAGGCAGAAGGAAAAAGACGATGAAAAAATTGAAAGCCTTATTAAACTGTGCGCTCGCTTTATTGACGTTCGAGATGAATACACCAAAATGCATTCTTTACATGTGGGATACTATGCAAAAAAAATTGCAGAACTAATGGGCTTTGACGAAGAATTCCAAAAAAACATTTACTATATGGGTCTTATGCACGACGTTGGAAAAGTTATGCTTCCACGGGAAATTCTGTGCAAAAAATCAAAATTAAATGATGAAGAATGGCAGGAAATGAAAAAGCACACTTCTTACGGAGCAGAAATTCTTGAACGTTTTACTGCAGTTCCTGGTATTCGTGAAGCCGTGCTCTACCATCATGAACGCTGGGACGGAACAGGCTACCCAGAAGGTCTAAAAGAAAATGCTATTCCAATTCAGGCACGCATTATTGGCGTTGCAGATGCCTACGATGCCATGCACACTAACCGTTCATATCGTTCGCGTTTAAGCGATGACATAATTTTTGAAGAGCTACAAAAGAACAAAAGAACTCAGTTCGATCCTGAAGTAGCAGAAGCAATGATTGTTCTTATCAAAAAACATGCCATAACACATGCCGATATGGAACACTAAGCATACTACATTTTATATTACTCTAAGGAGGAGTTATGATAGCACCTGCAATTGCCGTTTGTGTATTACTTTGCATTGACACATTACTTAACTGGGGCGGCAACTTATTCAACAACAAGCGTCTTGCCGACACTTCAAAACCGCTTTTAATGCCCTTACTTGCGTTAATTGCCGTACTGCTTTTGTTACCAACAAACTGTCCCCGTTCTGTCATTATGACATTGGTGGTAGCACTTGCTTTCCACACCGCAGGAGATATTTTTCTTATTTCCGACAAGCAGATTCATTTTTTAATGGGTGCCGCTTGCTTTATGATAGGACACATTTTCTATCTGACTATTTTCGGACAGGCATTTGTAGGCATGAAGGCAAGTTTCTTTATTGTTATGGCAGCTGTTATGCTTATTTTCGGAAGCTTCCTGTTTATAGCACTAAAAAAAGAAGGACTGGCAATGGCTTTGGGTGTTCCTGTTTATGCAGCAGTGTTACTTGCAGTTGCCTTTGCAGGAGCAGCAGGACTAATTGGTTCTTACACAAAAATTAATGCACTTTTGGTTCTTATAGGCGGAATTACTTTTGTTGTTTCAGACGGAATTCTTGCCCTTACCAACTTTGTCATTAAGTTCCCTGGCTACAAGTTCTTTGTTATGTTTACCTATGTGATTGCAGAAATTCTTCTTGTACTGGGAGTTGTCCTACCCTACTTAAAATAAAAATTAGTCTTTTGTAATGTCAGAAAAAAGACTGTAGGCATCAATTCCATTTACTACGGAACCAGGAGTAAAGCGCTTAAGCAAGTTGTCTCGACCTTCGCGTAAGTGCTTGCTTGTAATTCCGTGGCGAATGGAAGAATCTGCTTCCAAAAGAGCCGCATAGTGGTCGGCAAGACGAACCAGTTTTCCATCAACAGGATTAAATTCATCTTTGTTAAAGCGTTTGTTTAATTCTTCAAAACTGGTGTGCAAAACTGAACCATCTACAACAATTCTGTTTTCAAATTCATCGCTGGTAAAAAAGAGCACTTCATCACGATAAAAATCTTCCATGAGCGGAACTAACTCTTTTGCAACAATTTGGTCTTCAATGTTTTTTACTACAGCAGGAAGATCATCGGTTGCTTGTTTTACCGGAGAAATAATGTCACGAGTTACACTTTCGGGAAGATCATGAAAGAGTGCAGAAAAAAAGTCATTATACAAACGGCGAGCACACAGGTGAACTCCTGTCTCGCGGGAAAAAAGCAAAGTCATTACCGCAACAAAAAAACAGTGGCCTAAAACCGAAGTTCCGGGAACGCGGGGTGTCTGATTCCAGCGAGTTTGGAAACGAAGTTGTTCTATGCGTAACAAAAACTCGTAGGGCTTTTGCTTTGTAAGCAACATCTGCATGCCACGAAGATCTAAAAATTCTTGAATATCTGCATTAACTTCTTTTCGAATACGTTCAAGTCGTTCTGGTTCGTTAACAGGACTTATCATTTCCAGTTCGCGTAAAGTCGAATACTTATGGGCTGCTCTAAAGACACGAGAGCTTACCTGCTGATTCGGCCCAAAGGGAATAGAACCACAGGTTTTACCAATGTACAGTGTAAAGCGCGAAAACAAATCGGTGTCGTCAATAAGGTGTCGATACTGTTCAAGCACCCATTCATTCAAACGGATATATTCAGCAGGGTATTCTTCACGAATAAGACGCTGCACAGGACTTTTTATGTCACAGAGAGCTATTTTACGCAAGAGTTCAAAAAGGCTGGCATACATCATCCATTCCCAGTCTATTTTTACTCCATTTTGTTCTTCGTATTTACCAATGATGTAGGCAACAAACAGACGCTCGGCATCTTTGTCCATTTGAACTAAATCGAAGGGACGAACCATATCGTTCCAACGCTCAATGGAAAAACCTTCAAAAATTTTAAGGGCGAATTCTTTTTTCATGAGAGAGTTCCCTGCACTAGCTTACGCGGCCTGACTTCTGGTCGGCTTCCATTTTACCTTTCCAAACGGCAGCCTTCTTTTTAAGTTCTTCTGCTTCGTCTTTGTCGTTCATTACAATTGCAATTCGGCGCAAAGCAAGCAAAAAGTTTATAGCCATCTTCATGTCATCAATACGGCGAGAAGAAAGTTCGTATTTATCGCGGTAGTCTTGAGCACTTTGGTCAATCAGTTTTTTTATAAGACGAACATACAAAAC
>DMQP01000073.1 GCA_003455655.1 Treponema sp.
CTGAAGCTGTTTTGTCATAGAAACCAAACGTTGAGTGTCGTAGTTTTCTATAGAGAGATACCAAAGAATCATTGCAAGAGAAACGCCTAAAACAATAAGACGCACTTTATTATACAAGAGAGGCTGGAAGGCCATTGCAAGAGCAGCAATAAGGATTGAAGAAACCATGGTAATAATAACGCGTGAATCCAACTGCCGAATATCTTTTACGAAAATTGCAAGGGCATACACCAAAAAATACATAGGAACGCCGTAACCGACAGCAATATACATTGGCCCGTGAACAAAAGTATTTGTAGCTACATCGTATCCAACAATCCATGAAGTCCAAATGTTAATTAGACAGAAAACAATGTAAAACAGGTAGACATAGAGGTTAACCTTACTCATAAGGCGACGGAAGCGTATATTGGTTTTGAGAAATGAATCCAAATACCAAATAAAGGTAAAAGCGACACCTGTTGAACCTACATAACTAATTGAATTAACAAAGCGTTTCAAAAAAAGATTGACTGGCGTATTATCCAGTGCTACCAAAGCAGGCCAAATTGTTTCGACCAAAGAAGCAAGTGTTACCACGAGGGCAAAAACTCTAAAGCGTTTACCCTGATAGTTTGCGTTATATTTCACAAATGCAAAAATACAAAGAAGCACATCATAAATAAGTGAAACGAGACCTATGTAATTATTTGGGTTTCCAACCAGTGCTCCGAATACTGTTGCCATAACAGAACTATTATAGCATAGAATTAGTTTTCTACAAGGAAAATTTGTGTTACACTACCCTCATGGTTCAGTACAAAATTGTGGGGAAAAACATTACCTTTTTGTGTCCTCAAGCAGAACTTAAGGCTCAGACTGATGTGTGTCGTGTTGGCTTACGAGGAACTTTTACCTCTTGGCAGTCAGACTGGCGCTTTATGCTTAAAGCAAATGACAAAGGAGACTGGTCGCTTACCTTGCCACTTTCTCAAGTCCGTATTCCAGGAAATTCGGGTCTTCCTGAATTCATTCTGTATACCGAAGATACTTGGGGAAATAAGACCTTTCTTAAAGCAGATAGTCGTGAGGGCTTTCATTTTTTGGGGAACACAGTCATTATGCTTGATGATTCCCTTAGTCCTCAGCAAATTGCACAAAACGAAAAACTGGCGCTTACTGTTCGGCCACTTTCTGAATATAACTTGAATAACGATGCTGACTGTCATACGCTTGCAAACATGCGCTTAGTTCCCGGAACACAAAACTTGTGGCGTGGATACCATCCCTACAAAAAATCGAGACCAGAGTTAGACAGCGAAGACGCACGAATTGCAACTGTAAACCGTCTGCTTGAAGTTCACGGCATAAAATCTGTCATAACATTAAGTGGAGACGAAAGCTGTGACCCTTCGCTCAGAGAAAGTATTTCACCCTACATGCAAAAAATTCGCAAGCAGTGGAACCAAATGATAACTAACACTTCTTACGAAACCGTTTACTTTCGTTCCGACAGCATGGAATTTGCAAAGCTGATTGCGTCGGTAGTTCAGTTTATAAACGTCCATCCAGCACCTTACTACCTGCACTGTCGCTTGGGTTCTGACAGAACAGGAACGGTCAGTGCTGTTCTTGCAGCCTTATGTGGAGCTTCCTGGGCAGAAATTGCCGCTGATTACCAAAAAACGTGCAAAATGGCTATACAAGAATTTAGGGATAGTCGCCTTCTCGCCTACAGTTTTAACACTCTTTTGCGGGGAAAAGACTACGGAAATGACTTAAAAAAAGCTCTTTGTTCACATTTGGTGGAAGAAGAAGTGCTAAGCGAGCAGGAAATTGAAAAAGCAGTCTGCCGTTTGAAGAATTTTTGAATTTTTTTTGGCACCCGAAAATGCCCCTCAGGCTTGAAAAATAAGCATTTCCACAAATTTATCCACAGGATTCCCACCAGAATTATTACTTGACTTTAGCCACCACACATAGTAGACTGTTTCCGAAATTAGCGCTATATATAGCGTTTTTTTTAACCGATAATAAAAACATACGATGTACATATCTTAAATGTAACGTATAAAAAAAGGTATGGGGATGGGGCAGTATGAAAATCATAAAGCGCAGCGGTGAAGAAGTAACATTCGACCGCAACAAAATCTATGTGGCTATTTCAAAAGCAAACGAGCGCGTAGATGAAAAATTTAGGTTGACCGACGCAAAAATCAACTCTATTGTCGATGATATTGAAATTCAGTGTCACCGCGAAGACCATGCGCTTAACGTAGAAGAAATTCAAGACTTGGTTGAAACCGGCATTATGGAACACGGTGCATATCAAGTAGCAAAGCTCTACATTACTTACCGCTACGAACACGAATTAAAACGCCGCAAGAATACCACCGATGCACAGATTCTGAGTCTTCTTGAAGAAAACAACGAAGAAGTAAAACAAGAAAACTCAAATAAAAACCCCACCGTTGTATCTGTTCAGCGCGACTACATGGCAGGTGAAGTAAGCAAAGACATTACAAAACGCTTTTTACTTGACCCAGAGATTGCTCAGGCTCATGAGGAAGGTCTTATTCACTTCCACGATGCAGACTATTTTGCCCAGCACATGCACAACTGTGATTTGGTGAATCTTGAAGATATGTTGCAGAATGGAACAGTTATAAGCGGAACAAAAATTGACCGTCCTCATTCCTTCTCTACTGCATGTAACATTGCAACTCAGATTATTGCACAGGTTGCTTCTTGCCAGTACGGCGGACAGTCAATTTCTTTAGCTCACTTAGCACCCTTTGTTGATGTAAGCCGTCAGAAAA
>DMQP01000225.1 GCA_003455655.1 Treponema sp.
CAAGATACCGACCGATCGTTTGTACAAACGCCACATCTATGGGTACACTCTGGCTCACAGCGGGGAGTAAGAACATGGTCTATAGAACGTTGCCATTCACGCTTAAAAAAGTTTTTAGATGGTCCCAGACTGACACTATCCCAAGGTAAAGGCTCGTCTACAGACCAATCTCTAAACAGTTCTTTTTGAACATCAAAAGAATGTTCTGTAAAAGCCTCATTCCAAAATTTCATGTTTTCTTTTAAATGCTCATCCCAGGCATCAAAACGGGCACCTTTTTTATAAGCACTTAAAATAAGTTTTGAAACAGAAAAATTTCCCCGGCTGAGTAAGCCTTCCAAAATGGTTGAATCAAAATTATGACGCCCTAACTTAAACTTTCCTCGAGGTAAACGCTGAAACAAATAATCTATTTTTTTCTGGGCAAGTTCTGGAGTAATTTGTCTTACCCACTGATATGCGGTATGAGCTTTAGGTATAAAAACACCAACATTGACATTACACTGAATACGAGTCCGCGCTTGAAGTTCAATAAGAAAATCAGCAATAGCTTCTTCTTCAGATTTTACACCCTGTCCACAAAAGTAGTCACCTACGGGCAGACCAACCATAAAATAAAATTTTGCGCTACTCCAACCTCGTTTTTTTGCTTCAAGAATTACTTCTGTTAAATGCTGAGCATACACTTCTTTGTTCAAACTTAACTGCCACAATTCTTCGGGAGTTTCAACCGCAAAGGTAAGTCCACTTTTTCTAACTTGAGACAGTTTTTCCAAAATAGGAAGAGACACGGAATTGACCTTTAAAGACGGCAACTGAAAAGAAACATTATACCCTTTATAGCGTTCGTTCAAAATATCGAGTAAACCTTCTATGTCAGGAAAATCTGCACTACTTAACGAATTAAGACTTACTTCCCTATAACCCGCATCGAAAACTAAATGGTCAATTTCTTCAATTATAAGAGGAAGGGCTTTTGCTCTGTCGGGACGATAATATATGCCAGCATGACAAAAGCGACAGCCGTTAGGACAACCTCGCATAATTTCTATAACACCGTGATCTTGAACAGGCTTAATGGTTGGCATAGGAAACCAAGAAGGAACTGAGGGAACAAAACCAAAATTCCCCTGCACTGCCCGCTTTGCAATTTTGCCTTCAGACGCTTTTTTTTCAGTCCAAATAAATGGCAGCGATTCCATATAAGCAAGACACTCTTGTCGACTTGCTCCTTTTTTCTTTAACGCAGCAAGATGGTCAACCATATCAAACATTCCATCTTCAGCTTCACCAATAATAAGTGCATCAAAAAAGACAGCTATAGGAGCGGGATTAGTAACGCCACAGCCACCTGCAATAACTATGGGACTCTCTTCTAAACGTTCAGCTGCTAAAAGAGGAACATGACCTGTTTCAAGCATAGCTAACACTTGTGTAATGCCCAATTCATAACCAATTGAAAAACCAATCATATCAACATGGCAAAGAGGCATACCTGTTTCAAGTGTATAGAGGGGAACAGAACGTTCTTTCAATAGTTTTTCAAAATCTACATCTGGAGAAAAGACGCGTTCACAACGAACAGAATCTAATGCATTCAGTCCATTATAAATGATTTTAACAGCAAGGTTAGACATTGCGATTTCGTACAAATCGGGAAATGCCATAGCAAAATTATAGAGTTTTCGTTCATCATGAGCTTTTACTGTAGCACCATAATCAAGACATAAATAGCGGGAGGGAGCATTTACGGTATTGAGGGAAGCTCCAAATGTTTTAAGTGGATCAATACACTGCATGAACAAACCTAGTAGACAGTAAAATCAAGGCGGCGTAAATGAATACTTTCCAAAATTCCAATACAGAACATTTGTGTAATAAGCGCAGAACCACCAAAAGACAAGAAAGGAAGCGGAATACCAATAACGGGCATAATACCCATTACCATTCCGACGTTAATAATAAAGTGAAATAGCAACATGCCGAATATACCAGTACTAACATACATAGCAAAAACATTTGTTGTTTTTCTCATAATAAGCATGATGCGAATGAGTAATATCAAATACAAAGCAAAAACAATGGCACCACCTAAAAAGCCCCACTCTTCAGACAAAATGCTAAAGATAAAGTCGGTACTTTGAGTTGGCAAATACTGGTAGTGACTTTGTGTTCCCTGTAAAAAACCTCTGCCGTTAAAACCGCCAGCACCAATTGCAATAAGTGATTGTATCAAGTGATAGCCAAATCCATCTCTATCTGCATAAGGGTCTAAGAAAATAACAAGACGCTTTTTTTGATAAATATCTAAAACTTTTGCATCTGCACCCCAAGAAGCAATAAAACAAAGGGTAAAAATTGATGCAACATAAGTAATCCAATAGTAATAGCGTTCCTTAAAAAGAATTTGACCTATAACACCAATAATACTGATTGCAGTTCCCGAAGCTATAACAATAAGTCTTAATTTGTTATTTGTCAAAATGGCAAGAATGGGAACGGGCTCTTTATGAATAAAAGACTGCCAGGTTGGCAAAACAGCAAGAATAACAGAAAATACACCCACGAAAACAATATATAAAATATATCGAAGCGGAATATCTGCAACAAAGCACATAAAAATAAAAATTGCAACAAAGACAAGTGCTGTACCCATATCTGGCTGTAGCACAAGAATAAGCATTGCGGGAATAGCCATAATAAGTGTTGCAATTAAAAAGCGTTTAAGCGGCTTCTCTTGTTTTGAACGGTCAAGATAAACAGCAAGACACATTATAAAAACAATTTTTGCAGGTTCTGAAGGTTGCCCTAAGCGAAAGCGTCTTGAACCTATGTTGAACACAAGCCAACTGTGAGCTGAAACCGTATCTATTTTACAAAAGTGAACAATTATAAGCAGAATAACGGTTATAAGATACATAACGGGTAAATACCGAATGTAACGCCTATAGTCTATAAAAGAAGCTGCAACTAAAAGCACAAGACCAACCGCTGCATATTTTATTTGACTAATGTATTCGTGTGCATGCTTTGCAGCTAAAGCACCGTACATATCCACTGCAGCAGAATAGATAAAAAGAATTCCTATGGATATAAGTATAAGGGAACAACCTAAAAGTATGTAATCAAAGAGCGAAAGCGTGTTTAACAATTTTGATTTCATCTAGTCCCGCCTTCCAACTAATTCTGTATTCTGATTCAAAAGATATCTGAATCCCAAAGTGTCTATTGCCTGATCAAAGGTTTGATCGTTAAAAATACCTTGAATAACAATGTTTGTTGCGTAAGGTGCCCACCATTCCCATTTGTTAACGGCTTCAACCAAAGTTACAACAACAATTTGTTCTTCAACAGGAGCATCATAGGGAGCATACGCAACCATCCATGAGTGGAAGTGATTTTCTCCATAACCGTTTACTTCTGCAGTACCTGTTTTACCAGCGATTTGAACGGTTTTGTTATTCATAGGATATGTTGCTGTTCCGTTTGTAATCATGTAACGCAAATCTGCCTGAACTTCTTTCCAAACATCAGAAGAGATAGACGATTGCAAAAGAACTTCCGGTTTTACTTCTTCAATTACTTCACCGGTTGAAGGGTCTCTTACTTCTTTTAGCAAATGAGGACGATAAATTGTTCCGCTATTACAAACCATGGCCATCATGTCTGCTACATGCAAGGGTGTTACCAGTGTGTAGCCCTGACCAATTGACATATTCATGGTATCGCCACCAAGCCACTTTTGGTGCAAGTTACGCTCTTTCCACTGAGCAGTAGGAACACGACCAACTCTTTGAGAAGGAAGATCAATTCCTAAGGAAGTATCGAAACCAAATTCTTTTGCGTAAGATGCAATAACATCAACACCTAAATGATCGCGACCAACAACCCAGAAGTAAACATCACAAGACTGAGCAAGTGCATTTTTTAAATCAAGCCAACCGTGACCAGGAGTCTTTACGTGACAGTTAAAGACGCGACCACCGTATTCAATTTTTCCGGAACATTCAATTTTTTTCTCGGGAGGAAAAGCTCGTTCACTTAAGATAGCCGTTGTCATAACGGTCTTAAATGTTGAAGCGGGTGGATAGGTTGCATCAACAGCACGGTTTAAAAGCGGACTGTTTTCATTTCCTGCGCGAGAAATATCATTAGAATCAAAGTAAGGATATGAAACCATTGCAAGCACTTCACCACTTGCGGGTTTTAAAACAACCAGTGCACCAACGCGTTCACCTAAGGCTTCTTCTGCAAGACGCTGAATGGTAGTGTCGATAGTAAGCACTAAGTTCTTTCCTGATTCTGGGGGAGTAATAATAGGAGTGTCACTTATGATACGACGGTTAACATCAACGGTACGACTTTCAAAGCCCTTTTTACCTTGAAGCAAAATGTCGTATTGTTTTTCTATTCCAGATTTTCCAACGATGTCATTTCTAGAGTAGCCCTGATTGTGCAAAGTTAAATATTCATCTGGACTAATTTCACCAACATGACCTAATACATGACTAATAGAACCTGTTTCTACATAGTTACGAATGGGTTTGTTTTCCCAAGAAACACCTGGAAGATCTGTTATGTTTTCTGCAATGTTAGAAATAGTTGAAAAAGAAACACTGGATTTTATTTCAATTGATTCATAACTGTTTCGTTTGCCAGAAGTTTTTCGATCTATTTCTGATTTATTTATGTCTAAATATTCAGCAAGTTTAGTCGCAACAGTGTCATAGTAACCGTTAGGAATTTCTCCTGGAGTAAGTCTTACCGCAAAGGCATCGGTATTTATAACCATAGGAAGAACAGCATTGCGGTCATAAATTTCACCACGCTGAGCAGGAATCATTTTGGTTGCAGTAGAAATAATCTGAGCCTGACGTTTATAAGACTGTCCCTTTACAACTTGAAGCGTAAAAAGTCGCAAAAAGAAAATTCCAAAGATAGCAAGTGTAAAAAGTAAAAGAACAGAAAGTCTTGCATTTCCTTTTTCGAGTACATCAGTCTGATAAAACGAAGAAGAATTTTGCATCAGACAATTGTCTCCGGTCGCAAAACAAGTGTGTTCTTAAAGAGGTTGAGGAATTTAAAAATAAAGGGAGTCAAAATAGTATTGAGCCCTATCTCAAACAGTACCGTCCAAGTAAAGGGTGTAAACGAAAGTAAATCTGAAGGATACAAAACAGAAAGTATCCACAGCATGATTACTTTAGAAACAGAGGCACATAATCCCAACAGCATAGGAATAAAAAATCCTTCAGTGTTAAGAGACTTTGTAAACAAACCACCCACATAACCTAAGAGTGTGCGATACAGGGCATTTAATCCTGGAGGAGAAGCGCTTAAAAAATCAAGCATAAGCCCAGAAACAAAGCCACTTCCCTCACCTACCAACTTTCCGTTATGAAGTGAAATAAAAAGAACACAGATTAACACTAAGTCAGGAACAGCAGGTAAAAACATAATGTTAGAAAGAATGACAGATTCTATAAGAGCTGCACAAAGAATAATAAGTGTTCCGACAGAAAAAGATTTTATCATTGTGCATCCTCCTGGCGGTCATTCTCTTGTGTTTGATCTACAACAATTACCAGTTCAAGGCGAGAAAAATCAATAATGGGTTTAAGCGTAATGTTAAGTGAAGAATCATAGTCAACAACTTCAACACTATCTATTGTTCCTATGGGAATATCTGGCATGTAGTTGTCGTTTTCTCCACTGGTAACAACAATATCTCCGTGCATAAAATCATCACGATCGCGCTTACTAATATATTTAAGAGCTAAAGACGAAGTGTTTGAACCGTTACCACTTACTAAACCAATATCTCGAGTATTTTGAATACGAGCAGAAATGTTACAGTGAGTATCATACACTGGCATAACCATACAGGTTCCTAGACCAACAGTTACGACTTTACCAACGACACCAACGGTTCCATTTTGAACAGCAATAACAGGCATACCTTTTTGAATACCACTGCGCGCACCTTTGTCTATAGTTATACCCGAATAGAGATTGTCTGGATCTCGAGCAATAATGTGAGCAGGATAATTTTTGTATGCAATGTCTGTCGCAAAACCAAGCAGTTCTTTTAAGCGCTCATTTTCTTTGCGGATTTCGGTGTTGTTACGCTGAAGGAATTCATAGTCTTCGAGTTTTTTAGTAAGTTCTTCGTACTCTTTTCTAAGCGTTGCTGTTTCTTTTATAGCGTTTATTGTTCCGGTAACAGTGCTGGTTACTGCATGCAAACCTTTTTGAATTGTAGACAAAGCAGCAAAACCAACTTTATTAATATCAACAATGAATCGACCTGAAGAGAAAGCAAGTGTAATTCCGCTTATTAAAAGCAATCCCGCAAGCACTACTTCCGGAATTTTGAGCGTAAACTTAACCTTTACCTTTTGCGCCATAAGAGTCTCTTTTAGTTGTTAAGGTTGTCGTAAATAGAACGGTCTGTAGACATATCCTTAAACAGTTCAAAGGCCTGACCTGCTCCAACAGCAACACATTCAAGTGGTTTTTCAACCAAAATAACAGGAACACCGGTTTCTTTAGAAATAAGTTTTTGCAAACCTTTAAGCATTGAACCGCCACCAGTCATAACAATACCGCGTTCAACAATATCTGCAGCAAGTTCTGGAGGAGTTACGCCCAAAGTCTTTTTTATTTCTTCAACAATTTTAGTAATGGGTTCTTTAAGTGATTCACGAACTTCAACTGAATCTACTTCAAGTCTACGAGGAAGACCAGTAATAGCATCGGTTCCCTTTATTTCCATTTTTTCGATTGTCTTGTCTGGAGTTGCATTACCAATGTCAATCTTAAGGCGTTCTGCAGTTTGCTGACCAATTTTTAGATTGTGAACAGAGCGAACATGTTTAATAATTGCTTCATCGAAAGCATTTCCGCCAGTACGAATTGAAGAAGTAGTAACCATACCGCCCAAAGAAATAACAGAAACTTCTGTTGTTCCGCCACCAATGTCACAAACCATGTGACCTGCTGGTTCGTAAATAGGTATCTGTGCACCAATTGCAGCTGCAAGACTTTCTTCAATAACGCCAACTTCCTTTGCTCCTGCCTTAAGAGCAGCGGCAGTTACAGCATCGCGTTCAACTTGAGTAATACAAGAAGGAATACCTATCTTCATGCGAGTAGAACGGAAGAGATGATGGCGAGGAATAATTTTAGAAACAAAATATTTTATCATCTTTTCTGTTGAATCGCTATCAGAAATAACACCATCTGCAAGCGGACGAATAGCAGAAATTCCGCCAGGAGTCTTCCACAACATGCGCTTAGCTTCGGCACCAACGGCAACAACACGATTAGTGCCTTTTTCTACTGCAACAACAGACGGTTCATCTATAACGATGCCCTGCCCGCGTACATAAATAAGCGTGTTACAAGTACCCAAATCGATACCAATATCTGTGGTAAAATTATCCCAAAAGGCCATTCTTATATTCCTCCAATTTTATATATACTATCACTCATTCAGCCATTTCAGCAAGAACACCAGGATGATTCGG
>DMQP01000112.1 GCA_003455655.1 Treponema sp.
TTCTGCCCATTGACTTTTTTTACTGACCTGATATACCATAAATAATAAGGGCATGCGCATGAAGTATATAGGAATAAAACTGGCAGACGGCTCATTTTATCCCATCTTGGAGAAGGGAAAATCAGACAAAAAAACGCTCGATCTTACAACGGTTACCGACAATCAAACGACCGTTCAGGTTGATTTGTACAGTTCTGACACAGGCACAATGGAAGGTGCAGAATATGTCGATACGCTCGAAATTCGCCAGCTTGAACCGCATCCCAACGGAGAACCCGACCTGCATCTTGAAGTAAGCCTTGACGCAGACGACAAACTCCATGCACAGGTAGTTGACCCCGAAACAGGAAAATCAAGCGAAACACAAACTGTTATTTCTCATGCCCTTGAACAGCGCAACACGAGCGAAACTCAGTTTACTGAAGATTCAGACACAGCTACTTCCGAAGACTTTGAACTTCCCCTTCCTGACACTAACACTTCAGACTCACTTTCCTTTGGAGAAGGCGATGACGGTTCTACGGCACTCAATTTAGATGAATTAGCGCAATTAGGACAAAATACAGAACTTTCTGTGGAGAATGAACAGCTTTCTTCCGATACTGTAGAAGAGGAAACAATGATAGGCCCTTCTGTTAACGACGAAACATTTTCTTTTGATGACTCAACCGAACCTGCTGTTACACGCAAAGTTACTGACGAAGTTGAACACACAACCGACTCTTTAACCGAAGCACTGTCTGAATCAGAAGACAAACTTGACGACACAATGAACAGCATTTCAGACACGCTCAATGACATGCCGTCAATTGATGATACACCTTCATCAACAGATCTTGATCTTCCCGACTTTGGAGACATAGACACTTCTACCAGTTCAGACGATTTAGATTTACCTGATTTTTCTGAAAGTGTTGACGATACCACTGCTACCACTTCCACAGATTCTAGCGATTTCGATTTGCCCGACTTTGGCGACATTGATACTTCTACCAGTTCAGACGATTTAGATTTACCTGACTTTAACGAAGAAACTGCTGTTTCAAAAGCCGCAAGTGCTGACGAAGATGAATTTGCGCTTCCAGACTTTGACAGTTCAAGTTCTAGTTCTTCCTTTGATGATACTGAAGATAACTCTACTTTTGCTCCCTCTGGTGGACTGGACTTTAACGGACTGTACGACAAAGAAACACTTGAAGGCGACTCTAGCTACAACGATGATGCAGTTGCTCAGACCGTTAAGAAAAAGACAAAAGTTCCTGTCATTATTTGCATTATTTGTGCAATCATTTGTATTATTGCAGCAATTCTTGTTCTTTTTGTTATTCCTTCACGAATCAATTTGTTAACCCGCAGCGAGTATAAATCTAAAAAAGAACAAGCACAGGAACAGATTGAAAACGCACTTGCTCAACTGCCACAACCTGTTGAAGAAGCCGAACCTGAACCAGAACCTGTTGCAGAAGTAATTGTTGCAAAAGAAGATACCATAGTTGTTGCAGAAAACCCAGCAACAGTTGTTCCTTCAACTCCAGATGCAGCAACAACAAAAGCAGAAGACATACGCTACAAAATTAAGTGGGGCGACACTCTCTGGGATATAGCAGATGCATACTACAAAAATCCCTGGAAGTATAAAACAATCGCTCGCTACAATGGCATTAAGAATCCAGACAAAATTATTTCTGGAACATGGATTCTTATTCCTGCGGAGTAACAATGGCACGGTTTAAATCCGTTGTTGCTTGCGTTCTCATACTTTCTGCATTTGCAATTTCATGTACAAACGCTGATTCACCTCAATCTGAATACGGTAGTGATGCTGATTACTACATGGCCTTGCGTTCACTTGAAAGTCGAGACACAGAAACAGCCATGCGCTTATTTCGTCAAGCAGCAAAAAAAGGAAGCCCCGCAGTTGCACGCCGTTCACAAGAAGAACTTTCTCATTTAGGTTCAGTTGTAGAACGAATACAAAATTGCAAAGCCTTGTACAATACCTATAACGATGAAGATGCCCTCTTAGTCTTATGTGCAGAACTTATAAACGACCGCGAATATGCAGATGTAATTAAATACACACAGAACATAGATGTTTCCACTTGCGACACTCAGCTTGCGTATTACCGCTGTCTTGCTCTCTACCACAAAAGAGATTCTCGTTTTACTCAAGAATTTTTTTTATGGTGCACAGCTCGTCCTTTTGGAGAAGCACAAAACACTTTATTACAATCCATTGAAGATGCAGATCCGCTTATTCAGTTTAGAGCTTTAGTGTTTAACCGAGAAGACGGAAACGCATATCTTCAAGCAAAGCAAATTCTTTCTGAACCACAAAAGTTACTTCCTCAAATTGCAAGCGATATAGGCAAAGCATTTATGCGTGGTTCAACACAGTTTGCAGCAAATGCAGCATTACTTGATTCTGCTGTAAACGAAGTTCCCCAAAACTGTGCTTTCTATCTTTGGTTTTATGCAGGAAGACTGTACGAAAAAAATGGAAGCAGTGTCAGTCGCATTAAAGATAGATTGTCACACGCAATGCAAAATGCAAATGACGAAGGACAATTTGATAACGCCTGTTGGTACTATTTGAATGCTGCACTTAAATCTTCTGCTGCAGAAGCAGTTAATGAAGTTGAACAATACCGAACGCAATGGCACGACCCTTTTTACTTTGATGATTTTTTTGACACACTTTCTGTTCGGCTTATTTCTGAACACATGTGGAAACAATACTATCGCGTTGCAACACTCATAGACGGTTACGCTTCAAACGAAACCGTTGCAAAATTTTCGTATGTAGCATCGCAATTTATTGAACAAGGATATATTTCTTTTAACGAACCCACAGAACCAATTGTCTTAACGCTTTTGTCGCGCTCTCTTCGCTCTGGTGCAGATTTTTATTATCGCTTACTTGCAGCAACAGCCCTTGATGTTCCGCAAGCAGACATTGAAAAACTAATTCTCTCGTATGGAAATAAAACAGAAAGACAACTGAACTCTGACTACGAAACGCTCATGAATGGTTATGCAGATTTTGGTTTGTCAGAATACATTTATGATGAATGGCAAAAGTATGACGCTTTTATAAGTCAAGATTGTGTTGTTCGCCTTGCAGGATTTTTGCGTGACTGTGCAGAAAAAGCAAACGGAAATTCAAATACTTATTACGAACAAAGTATTCGCATGGCAAGCAGACGACTTGTGTATCCAGAAGCACAAGCTACACGAGAGTTACTTTCTCTTGCGTATCCGACAGATTATTCTGCTTCTGTTTCAAATGCAGCAAAACAATTTGAACTTCCAGACTACATGCTCTATGCACTTATTCGAAGTGAAAGTTTCTTTGCACCAACTGTTGCAAGTCATGCTAACGCAATAGGTCTTACACAACTTATGGAAGCAACCGCTGCAGACATAGCGCGTAAACTTAAAATGCAAGATTACAATCTTGAAGATCCAGATACAAACATTTTATTTGGTGCATTCTATTTAGAAGAAATGTTGCGTCGCATAGAAGATGCACCCGTGTTAGGATTTTTTGCATATAACGGCGGAATATCAAGAGTTCGCTCATGGAAAAAAAGCGCAGCCTTAGAGTTCAGCCCAAGAAAAATTTCAAACGATTTATTTTTGGAAGCTCTTCCTTATGCAGAAACACGAGAATACGGCCGAAAACTTACCGCTGCATCTGCGATATACGGTTGGCTGTATCAAAACGAAGCTCCACTTGAAATTGTTACAAATTTGTTGGGTTTGAGCAAATAGTTCAAATGTGCTATACTGCACCATTATGAACGGAACAGATCCTCTGGCAGAACTTCTACCACAAGCATTTCATTTTACACAGTTACACGGAACACAACTGGTGCTACTGCTGGGCATAGTTATGTTTTTTGGAGCCATTGGCGGCAGACTTTTTCAAAAACTTAAGATTCCCCAAGTTGTCGGATACATTGTCATAGGCATTTTAATTGGTTCGTCAGGATTTCAAATTATACGGCCTGAAACAATTGCAGCACTTGATCCAGTTAACAGCATTGCTCTTGCGCTTATAGGTTTTCTTGTTGGTGCTGAACTAAAACTTGATGTCATTAAAAAATACGGAAAACAATTTGTTGGTGTTCTTTTGGGTGAATCTATAACACCATTTTTTATTGTGGGCATTTTAGTAACTGTCATTTCTTATGCTTTTACTCATAATGTTCCACGGTCTATTGCACTGGGACTTTTATTAGGTGCAATTTGTTCTGCAACAGCTCCAGCAGCAACAACAGATGTTCTTAAAGAATACAGGACGCGAGGACCTCTTACAACTATGACATTTGGCATTGTTGCTATGGACGATGCAGTTGCTCTTATTTTATACGCAATCGCTTCAACTATTGCAGCGCCCTTACTTGGGGGAACTCAAATTTCTTTGGGAAGACAATTACTTGATATTGCCATTGATATTTTTGGTTCAATCGGAATTGGTGCAGCCTTCGGATTCATTATAAGCATGATTATAAAAAATCTTATGAAAGATGAAGGTCGTGTTCTTTCGTTTGCATTAGGAGGATTACTTCTTTCAAGCGGAATTTGTTTGTTGTTGGGTCTTGATAACATTCTTGCTTCCATGTCTGTAGGATTTTTCTTAGTAAACTTTGCTCCAGCAAGAACAAAACCTGTATTCAAATTGGTAGACAAATTTACTCCGCCTATTTATGTTTTGTTCTTTGTGTTAGTAGGAGCAAAACTGAACATTTGGAATGTTTCTGGACTACTTGCACTTATTGCAATAACCTATGTGTTAGGAAGAACAATTGGAAAAACAATCGGTTCTACGTTAGGAGCGCGTCTTACAAAAGCACCTGCAACTGTTCGTAAGTACTTACCACTTTGTCTTTTTAGTCAAGCAGGTGTTGCCATTGGTTTAAGCATTGCAGCAAGTAATGACTTTCCTACAACAGTTGGTCCAGATATTATTCTTATTATTACCGCTACAACTTTTATTGTTCAGCTTATAGGACCTGTATGCGTTAAGCGCGGAGTTACAAAAGCAGGAGAGGTAGGTCTTGATGTTACGCCAGAAGACATACTTAAATCTTCTTTTGTTAAAGATGTAAGTTGGGCAGGCGAACCTGTATGTTCAGCAAATAATCCAGCTGTGGTAAGTGAGACAGCAACTGTCGCTCAAATTCTTGAAAGCTTTGGCTCACATCACAATCAAAGTTTTGCAGTATCGGGAGCAGACGGAACTTTGGTAGGCATAATAACACTCGACCAACTGCGAGAATCTTTAGCACTAGGTGAAGTTGCAGACTCAATTCTTGCAATGGATATTATGGAAGAAGCTAAATACTTCTGTAGACCCGACATGACACTTCCCGATGTTTACAATCAATTTGATATGTTAGATACAGAAGCCATACCTGTTGTTGATGCCCAAAACAAACCTATAGGTGTTGTTGAAAAATTTACTGTAGACCATTTTATTCGTGCGCAAAGTGCAATGAGACAACATACTGCCGAAAAATTAGCCCAACAATAGTCTGTTGTCAAAATACAAAAAATTAACTATCTTATAAGAGAGGATTGTTATGGTAGACGATAAAACACTCGAAAAAATAAAAGAAGCACTCGATGCCTTTCGACCACAGTTAAATGCTGACGGTGGCGACATGGAATTTATTCAGGTTGATGAAGAAAACAGAGTGCACATTAATCTTACAGGCGCATGCGGTGGTTGCCCTATGGCTGTAATGACTTTAAAAATGGGATTGGAACGTTTTTTGAAAGATGTTTGTCCAGAAGTATCAGAGGTTGTTCAAGATAATGCTGGAGATTTCAAAGACGCAGAAATGTTTTAATTCCCAAAGCAATAGGAGACGCTATGCAGATTTGCAAAGATAAAGTAGTAACTATTCATTATGTACTTCGTGGTGATGATAATCAAGTTATTGACGATTCACATAATACTTCACCCTTGCAATACATTCACGGAAACAATTATCTTCTTACAAAATTAGAAGAACAGCTTGAAGGAAAATCAGAAGGGGACACGCTCCATGCAGATCTTTCTGCTGCAGACGGTTATGGAGAATACAACAACGATTTAGTTCTAACTGTTCCGCGCGAAAACTTTGAAACTGATATGCCCATTGAAGCAGGAATGAAATTTCACGCAATGACTGAACAAGGACC
>DMQP01000208.1 GCA_003455655.1 Treponema sp.
GGTGTTCCCACTTGAAGAACATGACCCTGATTCATAACGGCAATGCGATCGCTAACAGCAAGTGCTTCGCTTTGATCGTGGGTAACATAAATGAATGTAATGCCAATTTTGTCATGCAGTGCATCGAGGTCAACCAAAAGACTTGAACGCAGTTTTGCATCAAGAGCAGAAAGTGGTTCGTCAAGCAAAAGAACTTTTGGTTCGTTAATAAGTGCACGTGCAATGGCTACACGTTGTCTTTGTCCACCAGAAAGCTGATTGGGCTTTTTGTACATGTGCTGATCCAACTGAACCAAATGCAAGTATTCTTTTACTTTTGCATCAATCTGATCTTTGGGAAGTTTTTTAAGCTTCAGCGGAAATGCAACATTGTCGTATACGCTCAAGTGAGGAAAGAGTGCGTAGCTTTGGAACACAGTATTGCTTTCTCTTTTGTTTGGAGGAAGTGCAACAATGTCTTTGTCATCGAAAAGGACGGCACCTTCATCAGGAAATTCAAATCCAGCTATGATTCTAAGCAGAGTGGTTTTGCCACAACCAGAGGGACCAAGCAAAGAAAAGAATTCTCCCTGCTTAATGGTGATGTTGATGTCGTCAAGGGCATGGAAATCTCCAAAGTGCTTTGAGACATGATTGATAGAAACTGTACTTCCGTTCACTGCTGTACAACTCCCTTTAAATAAAGTCGCAAAAAATAACTATTGCAAAAAACAATGTGTCTTTAATAGGTAAAATTGTCAATATGTTTGGGGAAAATTTTTAATTTATTTTATAGAAGAAAAACATCCCTACAAAATTCTAGTTAAAATCATAAAGAGGGCAGTTGAGCCAAAAACACTAATCATAGAGTTCTTAAAGGCAAGGTGTAGACCAGCTGCAGCTGCTATTCCTGCGAAGTAGGGAATTCCGTAGGGAGCTTGCGTAAAAACAGCGTCCTTTAAACTGTAAACGATGAGCATGGCAATTACCATCGAGGGAATGTATTTTTCAATAAAGCGAATAATTTTCGGTGGCTGCCTTTTACTAAAGAGTGCAAAGGGAAAGAGTCGTTCGCAAAAAACGGTGACTGCTCCTACTGCAGTTGCTACTAATGCCATACCAAGTGAAAGCGCTTTCATTGTTCTTCCTCCTTTAAGTTGCGTCCTCGTACCATTATGATTGCTGCAATGCCAAATACAATTGCAACAAGCATTATATTTGTTGAGGGAAGAATTCCTACTTTGCTTAACACAACAGCTATAACAGATGTTGCAATTCCGACAAGAGGTGGAATAATGTCTTTTGATTTTTTTATTTGTTCCACAAGAATAACAACAAAGAGTGCGGTGAGTGCAAAATCTATTCCTGTTAGGTACTGGGCAAGATTGTAATGCAAAAGAATGTTGTAAGCGACGGCTCCTAACAGTCCACCTAAAACCCAGTAGATGTGATCTAACAAAGCAATGGTTCCGTAAAAAGCTCCTGCATCTGCTTCTTCGGGAACATCGGTTGCAGTAAGTAGTGCGTATGTTTCGTCGGTAAGAGCAAAAATTAAATACGGCTTCCACTTACCTGTGTTTTTAAATTTCTTTATGAGCGAAAGTCCATACACTATGTGTCGAATGTTTACAAGCAGTTCTGTTATGAATACTTCAGTAAGAGATGCACCCGCTGCAAATAAACCTACTGCAACATATTGTCCTGCTCCCGCGTACATAAAAATTCCCATAACCAGCGACATCCACCACGGATATCCTGCGTGTACAAGCATAAGTCCAAACGGCATGCCTATTGCAATGTATCCAAAAAATATGGGTGAAGAAATTTTTAGGCACTGTTTGAAAATCTTGCTGTTCATGTGGTCAGTATATAGACTTCCACAAAATATCGCAATCAGATACACTTGTAGATATGAAGATGATCATTATGGGCAGTGGAACCAGCCATGGAGTTCCTGTTATAGGATGTGACTGTGCTGTATGTACTTCGCAAGATTCTCGTGACAAACGCATGCGTTGTTCTGCTTATGTGTGTGACCCTTGTTCTCTTGTTATAGATACGGGTCCTGAGTTTAGATTACAAGCACTTCGAGTTGGTATGAAAAAACTAGATGCGGTGCTTATAACACATAGTCATGCAGATCACTTGAATGGATTAGATGATGTTCGCATTTTTAGTCACACAAAATCAGTTGATCCAGCTCATCCTGAAGCAAAAGAAACAGCAGGTACGGGACTTCCTGTTTATGCAAATGCATGGACTATTACCGATATTCATAATCGTTTTGACTACATCTTCAAACCGGTGAAAGAAGGCGGTGGAAAACCAAAGCTAAACTTTTTTGATGTCGCTTCGTATTCAGCAGAAAAACCAATATGCATACACGGTCTGAAAATTTTCCCTGTGTGCATTATGCATGGTTCACTTCCTGTTACCGGATATGTATTAAGCCAAAGCCATGCTGATGGTTCTGTTCATAGCATTGCATACCTTACCGATTGCAGTTCTGTTCCCGAAGAAAGTATTGCCCTCATTCAAAAGTATGCAGGTAAGCTTGAACATTTAGTTATAGATGGTTTGCGAGTAAAGCCTCACTCAACCCACGAGTCGTTTTTACAAGCTTTAGAAGTTGCACAAAAACTGAATCCTTCACACACTTGGGTAACGCACATAACACATAACATGTCTCATGTTGATATTGAATCTTATTTGAATAGACATGTGTCTGACTTTAGCAATTTGACAGGAAGTGTTGGTGCTGCCTATGACGGTTTAGTTTTGGAAGCGTAAGGTTGGGAAAAAGGACAAAAAAAATCCCGCTCCTAAAAGAGGGGCGGGGTTAGCACTTGAGTTATTTAGACTCAGGTTTTGCCACATTTGCGGGCTTGACGTTAATCTTTTTTGGGAGGAAGTCGCTGCGCAGGCACTGTGTGCAGATGCGGAGTGTTACCGTCCGTCCTTCGATTTCTGTCTTATACTTGAGCAGGTTGGGTTTCCAAGTGCGCTTTGTGTGATGGTATGACTTGCTCACGCGGTTACCGGTCTGAGTATGTTTTCCGCAAATATCACATGATCTTGACATATTGTACCTACCTTCGTAAATGTTTGTCCATTCTAGTGAAAATGTGATTTTGCGTCAATAGGTCAGCTTTGTGGCTGGTATTGACAAATACTTTTTGTGACTGTACTTTTACAGAATGTGAGGAATAAGATGGAAAGAAATGTACCTGAAATGTTCGGTAGTTTAGTATTCAATCAGAAGGTAATGCGCGAACGGCTTCCTCGTGAAACCTACAAGGCCCTTAAAGAAACTCTCGATAACGGTGTTCCGCTTCAACTGGACATTGCAAACCAGGTTGCAGATGTTATGAAAGAATGGGCAATCGAAAGGGGTGCAACTCACTACACACACTGGTTCCAGCCACTTACAGGAATTACCGCAGAAAAGCATGACAGTTTTATAACTCCCCAAGACGATGGAACTGTTATTATGACATTCAGCGGCAAGGAATTGGTTAAAGGCGAACCTGATGCTTCTTCTTTTCCTTCTGGCGGTCATCGTGCAACATTTGAAGCTCGCGGATATACCGTATGGGATCCGACTGCCTATCCATTTGTAAAGGAACATACACTCTGTATTCCAACAGCATTTTGTTCATACACCGGAGAAGCGCTGGACAAAAAGACTCCTCTTTTGCGTTCAATGGAAGCACTGAATGAACAAGCACTTCGTGTTTTAAAACTCTTTGGAAATAAAACTGTTACTCACATTACAACAACAGTTGGTCCCGAGCAAGAATATTTTATTGTGAGTGAACGACTGTACAAACAGCGCAAAGATTTACGCATGACAGGTCGAACTTTGTTTGGAGCAAAACCGGTAAAAGGTCAGGAAATGGACGACCAGTACTTTGCTGCTCTTGATCCAAAAATTGTTGAATACATGGAAGACCTCAACGAAACCTTGTGGAAGTACGGTATTCTTTCTAAGACTGAACATAACGAAGCTGCTCCTGCCCAGCACGAGATGGCTCCCATTTTTACAACAACGAATTTGTCGACAGATCAAAATCAGCTGACAATGGAAGTTATGAAAAAAGTTGCACGCCGTCACGGTTTGGTTTGTCTTTTGCACGAAAAACCCTTTGCTGGTGTAAACGGAAGTGGTAAGCACAACAACTGGAGCATAAGCACAAATGAAGGTGAAAACATTTTGGAACCTGGTGCTACTCCTGAAAAGAATGCACGCTTTTTGCTTTTCTTAACTGCCATCATTAAAGCGGTTGACGAAAATCAAGACTTGTTACGCATTTCTGTTGCATCTGCGGGTAACGATCATCGTCTGGGAGCAAATGAAGCTCCTCCTGCAATTATGAGTGTCTATCTCGGCGATGAACTGCATGCGGTTTTGCAGAGCATAAAAGATGGAAAAGAATACGACACCAAGAAGAATCTCAAAATGACAATCGGTGTTGATGTGCTTCCTCCCATCCCCAAAGATTCAACTGACCGCAACAGAACTTCTCCTTTTGCATTTACTGGTAACAAATTTGAATTCCGTTCTGTGGGTTCTTCGTTAAGTATTGCTGGTCCTAACACTACACTTAACTCTATTGTTGCCTATGCACTGAAAGAATTTGCAGATGAACTTGAAGGTGCTTCTGATTTTAACACAGCGCTGCAAACACTCATTAAGCGCGAAATAAATGCTCACTGGCGTATTTTGTTTAACGGAAACGGATACGATGCAAGTTGGGTTGAAGAAGCAAAAAAACGCGGACTGTTAAACTTGCGCACTCTTCCTGATGCTATGGAACATTATCTTGATGAAAAGAACATCAAGCTCTATACAGAAATGGGTGTGTATACTGAAACAGAAATGCACAGTCACTACGAAATCAAGTTGCAAAAATACTGTCAGGTTTTGAACATTGAAGTTGGGACTATGCTGGAAATGATTTACAAAGACATTATTCCTGCTGCTTTCAAATATATTGATGCGGTAAGTAAATCTGCCCTGCGTTACACTCAAGCTGTAGAAGCTGCGGTTCCCTATGCACAAAAAACACTTTTAATGCAACTGTCTGCTTTGGTAGATGCTTTGTATATGAGTGCTGAAGAACTTGCAAAAAAACACAATGCTGCAAAAGAATGTGGTGATATTTTGAAAGTTGCTCGCTCTTACGCAGAGGTTGTTCTTCCTCACATGGAAGCAACTCGTACTATTGCAGATCAAATAGAACCTTTGTTAGGAGAAGAATACAAACCCTTCCCTTCTTACGAAGATTTGCTTTTTGTTAAATCGTGACATAATTTTCATGATTCCGCTCAGGAGGTTATGCTAATTGAAAAAGAAGATACATGCGATTGTCTTGTATGCATTTTTGCTAACCTCTTTTTTGAACGCACAGTCACTTGATGAAAGAATTGCATACGTGCAGGACATGAGTTCTGCCTGTACGCTTGAATACATTGATGAACTGGAAGCGGAACTGAAAAGTGTGCTTTCAAGAAATGATCCCCGTTTTGCACTCTTGAATTTCAGAAGGGGTGTGATATTGTCGGGAAATGCCAGATATTCGGAAGCGGTAGATGTGTTTACGAAGGCAATCCGTATATATAAGCGGGCCGGAGATGATTACAAGTATTCCTTATATTCTGCGGAATTTAATCTGGCAAACGCGTATTACTATCTTGCTAAATACGATGATTCTATAACTCATTATCTGGTTGTCATGGATCTGGTGCAGGAGTTTGCCGGCAAAAATACATATGACTGGGCGATAACTTCGCTGAGCATTGGAAATTGCTATTATGCGAAAGGTGATTATGACAAAGCGATTCCGTTCTGTTCCGATGCATCGGACATATTCTGCAGGCTTTATGGAGCTGATTCTGCCATTTATGCGTTTTCGCAGGGTACGCTTGGATTATTTTATGACGGTAAAGGTGAATTTGAAACTGCAGAAAAACTCATCAAGGAAGCAATAGAAATTTATACAAAGAATTTGTCTCCGGCAACGGTATCAGGACTGCTGCCTGCATACAATAATCTTGCATTGGTCTATCAGCATACGGGAAAGTATTCTTCTGCGCTTGAAACATATGAATGTGCTGCGTCTATTGCCGAAGCGTATAAAAGTGATTTAAACATAGAACTTACGCTTGCTACCATTTATTCGAACATGTGTTCTGTATGCGATGTTTTGTGTGAGTACGACAAAGCGTATGAGTATATAATGAAATCTGTGGAAATCAGGGAGCGTGTTTTAGGCGAAAACGATTTCAATACGGCGACTTCCTATTCCAATCTGGCAGCGTGGTTCTACGGTAAAGGCGATTATGAGAGTGCCGTCCTGTATGGCGAGAAGGCATTGTCAGCAATGATACATTCGGTCGGTAAAGAGAATCCTACGTCGCTTTCTGCTATGGATAACGTTGCCGTTTTCTACCGGGAGAAAGGTGATTACGAAGCTGCACTTTCAATGCACTCAGAAGCATTGGAGATACGGAAGCGGCTGTTGGGTGAAACTTACTATGAAACTGCTAAATCGTATAATTATATCGGCATGATATATGACAGGCTTGCAGATTATAAAAATGCACTCATCTATTATGCACATGCAGTGGATATTTACGAAACGCTGTTCGGTTCCCTGCATGAGAATACGATGAACATGTACAATAACATCGGTGATATATATTATGACTCCGGTGATTTTTCAAATGCAATAAAATGGCAGCTGAAGGCACTTGATGCGGCACAGGCAGTTTTCGGATCGGAGCACAAAACAATTTCCATTATTTGTTCCAATTTGTGTCTTTCGTATCGTGCATATGGTGATTATGACAGTGCTCAGTCATATGCAGAGCATGCGCTGGAAGTGCAGCTGAACCTGTTTGGGGAAAATCATCCTGAAACTGCAGTCAGGTATAATAATCTTGCGCTTATTTATAAGGACAAAAACAATCTTGAGAAAGCCGCTGCATGTTTGACTAAGTGCGTGGAAATATACAAGAGTTTGTATGCTGACGGTCAGTGCCCTGAACTTGGTACCGTGTATTCGAATTTGTGTGCGTTGTATATCGATGAATCACAATATCGAACGGCAGTGGAATATGGTGAGCTTGCGGTCCAGTTTGATGAAGCATATTATGGCGAAAATCATCCAAAGACAATGACTGCTTATATTAATCTTGCATCAGCGTATGACTATTGGGGAAATCTAAGAAGCGCACTTAAATGGAATAAGAAGGCGGTGTCAGCTGCTGAATCATGCTACGGTGCAGATTCAAAGAATCCCAAACTTGCAATAGCATATTACAACCTGGCATTTACATATCAAGAACAGAATGAATCTGATAAGGCGATTCCTTATTTTGAAAAGGCGTATTTAATCTGGCAGGATGCTGCGAATTTTTCTGAAATGATAGAATGTCTGGATCGAGTGCTTTCTTGCGGTATTGAAAACGATGCCTTTGTCAGGGAAACAATGGAACTTGCTTTTTCTGTGCTGGAAAAAAGTCGTGTAGTAGCTTCTTCTATTAAATCAAACTTTTTGCAGCAGGCAATGCCCATTTATTCTTTTGGACTTGATTTTGCAAAACAGAAGAGTGATACCGATTTGGCGTTCTGGTGTTCTGAATCCATCAGAAACAGAAGTTTCCTGGATCAGGTAGGTGTTGATGCTGCTTTGAAATTGGATGAAGTGACGGATTTGGAACGTGATCAGATTCGCGAGCTGATGGAACAGATAGAAGAAAACAGGTTGATTATAGAACGTCAGTATAAAGTTCCTGAAGAAGATCAGAATATGGCTGATGCGCTTGCAGCTGCAAAACGACTTTCCGATGCAGAGACTGCGCTCTTGAAGCTTGATGCTGAAATAGGAATGAGATGTCCCAAGTATGCACAGTTGCGGAATCCGGTTCCCGTTTCTCTTTCCGTTGCTCAGGAATTTTGCGGAAAAAACAGGGCTATATTGGAATATGTGTTTACTTCATCGGAGAAATATTGCATTGTGATTACGGATAAAAAATCATATATCGTCGCTCTTGATAATGCGTATGATTATGCTGTTTCAGTAAAGAAACTGTATGACGGTGTTTCTAAATTCCCCTTGAAAAAAGAAAGCACCTTTGAACGCCCGAGAAATGAATTGTACGAGAAGCTCGTAATGCCAGTGCTTTCATACATAAAAGGAAAGTCTGGAATACTGGTGGTTCCGGACGGAAACCTTGCGCTGCTGCCGTTTGATATACTTAGACAGGATAGTGACTCGAAGATGCTTGGAGAGCAATACGCTGTTGCCCTTTCACCTTCTGTTTCTGTCAGTTATGTATCAAAGCAAAACAATGTAACGGGTTCTTCTGTGTTTGCGCTGGGAGGTGCATGGTATGACAGTTCACTTTCTGAGTCTGAGCACGATTATGTTCTGAATACTGCAACGCTACCATCAGGAGATCCGTATCCAAATCCTAAAACCAGAGCAGCGAATACGACAGGTTGGAATGATTTGCCGGGAACAATGAGGGAATTAAATTTGCTGAAGGACTCTGTTTTTGCTGCTTATGATTTCTTTTCAATTACACAGGAAGAAGCAACGGAACAACACATAAAAAGTATCTCTGAAAGTGGTGAGCTTGAACATTATTCCATAGTACATTTTGCCTGTCACGGATATTTTAACAGACCGAATAGCAGTCAGCCGACATCGATTCTGCTTTCCGAGATTTCAACCATGATAGATGATTCCGATGAAGACGGATACCTGACAATTTCTGAATCGTCATTGCTTTCATTAAATGCTGATTTCGTTTGTCTCTCGGCATGTGAAACAGGTATTGTTGATTTGGATGAATCGGATGATATGACGGGACTTTCACGAGCGTTCATGACTGCCGGTTCCCGGCATGTAGGCGTAAGTCTTTGGGAAGCAAGTGACGATGCTGCCGTCGAATTTATGACAAGAATGTATAGAAAAATCCTGAAAGGTGCGGATTACGCATCTGCTTATAAGAGTGTAAAGGCTGAATTCAGAAAGAGTGCGGAATGGTCTCATCCGTTTTATTGGGCACTGTATACAATTTATGAATGAAGACCTGCTGTTTGTAAAATCCTAAGCGTTCATGCTGTTAAGTAAAAGCGTGTGAATGGTTTCTTCCGCGGTAATGATTGTTTCGTCTGGACTGACATACAACTTTGCCGCGGATTTTTTTTTCGGTAAAAGCTGTAACTCTTGCACTGTGCGCAGAGGAAAGCCTTGCATGACTAACACTTTGTCTGCAATAACACAAGCTTCTCGTGCATCGTGTGTTACTAAAATGACTGTGCGTTTTTGTTCAGAAAGTAAGGTTTGTAATTCTTGTAAAAGCATACACTCATGAGCAATGTCTTGAGACTGAAATGCTTCGTCCAAAAGAAGTAGCGGTGCTGGATATGCAAAGGCTCTTGCAAGAGAAGTTCGTTGTCTTTCTCCGCCAGAGACATGTTCAGGCAGTCTGTTTGAGACACTTCTTAGTCCGCTTGCATCAAGAATGTGTTGGGTGCGTTCGTATGCTTTTTTTTGAGGAAGGACAGCACTTGCTGCAATAAAAATGTTTTGCTCTATGGTTAGTGTAGGAAAGAGACGCGGTTCTTGAAATACAAAAGAAACAAGTTCGTTACTGTTAGTCTGGTCTTGGGCAAGTGCATTAAGTAGTGTTGTTTTTCCTGCACCGCTGGGGGCTATGATTGCAGTAACACTTTCTTTGGTGAAGGTGTATGAAAAACCATCTCTTTGCAAATTAGTTGTAATGTCTTTAGATGAAGCATTGTTTGTTTCAAAAGTTTTTCTTTGGGGAACATGAACCGAATGAATTTTTATGTTAGTGAATAAAAGTGTAAATAAGAGTTGGCTTACGTAGCCAGACGCAACAAGAATAATTGTCGTTGCAATAACATGGGCTGTTTGTAAATGAACTTGCTGTAAACTTAACACTGTGCCCATGCCCTTTTGTGGAAGCGAAAGAACTTCGCCTGCTGCAACTGCTTTCCATACTAAGCCGTATGCGGTAGAAAGTCCCTGTCGAGCAAAAGGAAGTAGTGCTGGAAAACGAACAATGCATACTTCTTGCCAAGAAGAAAGTTTGTATAGGTGAGATGTTTCAAGAAGTTTTTTATCTACAGCGCAAATGCCTGCTTTAACAGATTCTGTAATTACAGGGAGAGCAATAAGGCAAGCAACAAAAATAGGAATGTTGTTTGAGTTAAGCCAAAAGAGTGCAAGTAAAATAAGTGCAACTACTGGTGTTGCTTTTATGCACCACAGAGGAATAGCAATAAACTGAGCAAGAGATTTTGAAAGACCTCCTGCAGTTCCTAATAAAAATCCTATAAGAGCAGCAATTACAAAAGCGACAATGCAGCGTAAAAATGTTGCTCCCAGTGAAGCAAAAAAATCTTTTGTGCTACATAAATCTACCAGTGCCCGGACTATGTCAGTAAGACCAGGCGCAAGTAGTGGAGCATTTATGCATGTGCTTACCGTCTGCCACAGTGCGCATAAGACAAGCACCGACAGAAGGCTTAGACAGATTTTTTTTGTCATTTGAAGTAGAAGCCGTCAGTGGGCAGTGCTGCTCCTATTGATTCTGGTGCAAACTGCAAAAAGAGTGACAAAAGACTTTCTATACTTTGCTTTGCTTGCGAGGGAGTTTTGTAGGTGAAGTTTGCATAGGGAATTGCTTTTTGTGCAAGAGCAGCTGTTAATCCTAGACCTATGCGTTCTACTGCAAGACCTGCTTGTTCTTGGTTTGCTTGTGTCCAGTTAAATGATTTTTGGTATGCGCTTAAGAATGTCTTTACCAAAGAGGGGTGCTGCTGAACAAATTCTTTTCGTGCAACAATGAGTGTCATGGGGTAAGAAGCACTTCCACCAACTTTTTCAAATTCAGATTGAATGTTAAGAGCTCTGCGTACACTGGTGTCTTTTGTGCAAGCAACTGTTGCAAAAGGTTCTGGAACAATTGCATAGTCAACTTTACCGCTTATAAGTGCTGCGGCAATTTCGTTGTTAGGAATAGAAAAATCAAGTGTTGCATTTACATTATTTTTTTGAAGAATGTAGCGAGTTATGTATTCGGGAGTTGCACCGGAACCTGCAACTGCAATAATTTTGCCTTCGAGATCTGCAACAGTAGAAATGTTTTTATCTTTTGTAATAAGAGAAAGCATGCCTAAGCCAGAAACACCGATGCACACAATGCTTCCCTTGTTTGCTGTGTAAGCTTTTGCTGCAACATTTGGCGGAAGAAAACCAATGTCTACTTCACCGTTTATAAGTTTTGGTAAAAGTTGATTTGCCGCAGCGAAAGTTTTAAAGTTCATATCTTCTGTTTCCATAAGATGTGCACAGGGAATTGCGCTCGGTCCGTTAAGAATACCGACTGTAATTTGTGCCTTGTCTTTTGTTCCAGAAGCAAAGCTTGCCATTGCAGCAAGAATAAATGTTATGCATAGAAAAGAACGTTTCATAATTTCCTCCGCAGAAGAGTATAGCACAAGCGATTTTTGTGTACAACGCTTTGTTGAAGAAGACGAACTTTTATGCGGCCTTTTTTGTGTGTATGCGTTTTACAAAGAAGTCAATGTTTGTTGCAAAGAATAAAACTAAATATCCGGTAATAACAAGTGCAAAGAACATATAAGTAGTAAACTCAAGTGTTCCATTTACAATGTTGCGAGACAAAAGACTAAAGACAAAAAGGGCTGCAAGAATAAATACTCCTGCAACAATCCACAAAGGAATGGGTAAGCGATAGTTTTTTTGTTCGAAACTGGGCGCGTGTTTTTTTATAGCAGTGCGAATTGCATTTTCTGTTACGGGAACAGAAATAGAAAGCGGTTTTGCAGCAAGTTGTTCTGCTTTGGTAAGAGCTCGAACTTGTGCTCTACATTTTTTGCAGAACAAAAGATGAAGGCTAAGAGACAGAGGCAAATGTTGTCCTTTGTCTAAAGATAAAAACTGATCCAAATACTCTTCGTGTGAATGTTTCATAGTTGCCTCCTATGCGTTTACAGCAAAGTCTTCTAGTTTTTGTTTAAGAATTTTCTTTGCTCTGAATATGTGTGATTTTATAGTGTTTACAGGTAAGTCTGTAATGCGTGCAATTTCTTCGTATTGGGCATCGTAAAAAAAATAGAGGTCAATGCAAACCGCATATTTTTCGGGAAGAGAGGTAACTGCTTCTTTTACTGCTTGGCGGGTTGCTTTTTTTATGGCACAGTCTTCGGGTGTGTCGTTAAGTGCTGGAATAAGTGTTTCGTCTGCAATAGATTCATATTGTTTGTTTCTAGAAACTGAATTGAGTGCGGTGGTGTATGCAATTCGTGTAAGCCAGGTAGAAAACAAACTGTCTCCTCGAAACGAAGAAAGATTTGTGTATGCTTTAATAAAAACTTCTTGAGTAAAGTCTTCTACATCGACATCGTTCCGAAAAAAACTGATGCCCATAGCAGTAATTCTTTTTTTATAAGAATCTACCAGTGTAGAAAATGCGTCTTTGTTACCAGAGAGAATTTCTTTTATAAGTTTTTTGTCACGCTTTTTTAGTGACGCAGCTTCACTCTTTGTCATCGGGCTGGGTTTTAAAAATGTTTGCCTTGTAGAAAATGATGAATGCAAGACCAATTACTAAAGGAATTAGTCCGCCTAACAGCATGAATGAAAATCCCTTCATAAACAAGAACATTATTGAAAGCACTAAGCCTACGCCAATTAAAATTAATCCAGTAAGTAAAAAGAAGGGTTTCCAGTTATGTGAATGAGAAGTGTATGTTCCTGCAAGAATACGCTGCTTTGTTTCGCGGTGTTTCCATAACAAAGCAAAAAAGATTATTACTGCTCCAAAGGCAATACCTACAATGGGAATAAGTGAAACAATAACTTGAGCGGATGGGGTAAGGGTTGCTGTATCCATGTTAATTTTTCTCCTATAAAAACTTCTCTCTGTTAGACACTGTCTTATTTGAAAAGTTGCACTTTAGTCAAAAAAGAGATAGTCGGAAAAGTAAATGTCTGTTATGTCTCCTAAAACTAATTCTTCATTTATGCGTTCTTTAAGTTCTTCTTTTATAACATCTTCGCCTTTTTTCAAAAGTTCTCCTTTTGTGTTGCTAGAAAAGTATTCAGTAAAGATTGAGCGGAATTGCCGAGTCTTTTGTACCAGTTCTTCATATAAAACGGTGTCTCCTTCTGGATACGAAAACCAGGGAATAATGACCATAACTGTTCCGTTTGCTTGGTTGTCTTCACGCTTTGTTACGGTTCGAATTTCACCAATAGACGTGTAAGCTGCAACTGCTGCATTTTTCTTTTTGCTTTTGTTTATAACTTTCTGAGGTGTAGGATCTGCTCTTCGGTATCCTGCTTCTAACTTTCGCTGAGGGTTAACAAGAGCAATTGCAGTTCCGAATAAAATAATAAGTGCAAGCGCAATGGCAACAATGGTAAGCACTAAATTGAGTGTCGGTTTTCCATTATTTGTAAACCACTGCTTGTGCTGTTGTTCGCGGTTAATTCCCCTGGTGTATGACATTTTGTTCATTCTGCTGCTCCTGTGATATAGGGTGAAAGTAATGCAAGTGTTCGTGATTGCGGTGGAATGCGTGCGGTTAAATGCACTCCATCGTCAAGCCATTGTTCATCTGTTATAGTTCCATTTTTGCGTACCAGTTCTACCAGCTGAGGTTGTGACGAGGGAACTAAATAGTTTTGTTCATTTCCCAAAAGTTGTGCAGTAATGCTTGCAAGTAATGTGTCAAAACCTTGCTGCGTATGAGCACTTACTTTGAGTGCTTGCGGAAAAGATGCATCTAGTTGAGACATAACAAGGCTGTCTGTAACTGCATCAATTTTGTTTAGAACAATCAGTGAGGGAACAGTGTCTGCCTGTATTTCTTTTAAGACATGCAGTACTTGTTCATACTGTTTTGTACATTCACTGTCAGAAGCATCAACAACAATAAGCAGAAGATTTGCTTTTGCTGCCTCGTCAAGAGTTGATTTAAATGCATTTATGAGTGTATGTGGTAGATTTGAAATAAAACCAACTGTATCTGTAAGCAGAACCGAAGAACCTTCTGCCAGTGCAAGTTTTCGTGTTGTTGGATCAAGTGTTGCAAACAGTTTGTTTTCTACAAAAGCATCAGCCCCTGTAAGTGCATTGAGCAAACTTGATTTTCCGGCGTTAGTGTAACCAACCAGCGCACAAGATGCAGTTTCTGTTCTTTCGCGTTGTTTGCGTTGAGTGTCACGGTTTATTTGAACCTGTGCAAGTTCTTTTTTTATTTGAATAATTTTATCTTCTACTTGTCGACGATCAAGTTCAAGCTGTGTTTCTCCAGAACCTTTTGCTCCGTAAGAACCGCCTCTCTGTCTTGCCATGTCTCCATACATGTGACTCAATCTTGGAAGCGAGTAGGAAAGCTGTGCAAGTTCAACTTGAAGAACTGCTTCTTTTGTTTGTGCACGCTGAGCAAAAATTCTAAGAATTACTTCGTTTCGATCAAATACAGGTTTACCGCTTGCCTTTTCCCAGTTGCGTTGCTTTGTGGGGTCAATGTCCCAGTCAAAAATTATGCAGTCAGCAAAAAGCAATTTTGCCTTATCGAGAATTTCTGTAACTTTTCCTTTGCCAATTCCGTAAGCGGGAGTTGGTTCAATGCGTGTGAGAACCATAGTGCCTGCTGTTTCCATGCCCAAAGTGTCAACCAAACCAATAAGTTCTTTGGGTTCTTCATGGGCTCCAATCAGCAATGCGCGTACTTTTTTTTGGGCTTCTTGCTCAAGTTCTACCATACATAACAGTATAGCGTTTTGTTGCTAAAAAACAGTACTTGTTATTCTGTATAGTGTAATTTTTAAATTCTTTTGCCGATAATGATGACGAGGAACTATACCCTCAGGGATTGCATTGTGAAGACTTGGCTGAAAATCTTACTCAGCTCAATTGTATCATTTCTCATTTTCGCCTTAGGCTGTCTTGCCATAGTGCGCTACAACGGTTTTGAACTGGTTGAATTGCGCTTCTATGAACCTCGGGTTATACAGTCTGTTGAAACGCGCTTGCAATCTATTTCTAATGCCTTTGATGAATTTTATGCAGACACGCTTTTTTCTCTTTCTAATTTTGCAGCACAAGAAAGCACCGCAAGTTATTTTGAAAAAACGGCATCATCTTCTGCGGTAAAAGCGCGCACCGATTCTTTGGGCTTACTAAGAGAAACAATTCCTGGACTTGAAGTTCGTTTAGTTGAAAGTGACGGAAAGCACATTCACTTTAGTACTTTTGCATCAGACATTCTAAAAAGAGAAGGTTCTATAACTGCATACAAACCCTATCAAGATGCAAGCGATATTGCTTATGATGAACTTTCTGCCAGTAACAGTGCGAAGTTGCATTTTGTAAGCAAAGCGGGAATGTTAGTCTTTTCGATTCCTTTGAAACATGAAGGTCTTGGTCTTTCAGGAACACTTATGTGTTTTGTTCCCGTAGAAGATTTTTCTCAGTACCTTGTGTCAAAGGGAATTATAACAATCAATCAGTATGGAGTTTTGGTTGCTCCTGATGCTTTGGCAGATGGCCGTAACAGTGGCATTGTTTTTGGATTCCCTTCTGTGGGACAGTCGCTGGTTGCTCAGCAAGTTGTTGAAGCATGGTCTGGTTCAAAACAGAATGTAACTCAAATTGTTGTTAAAGAAAGTGACGGAGAAAAACTGACACTTATTACTCAAGACTCCTCTTCGTATGTGCTTACAGGTTGGGTTTGTAATGAAAGTGATTTTGTCTTCTCCCGATACGAACGCATGCTTTTGCTTGTTTGTCTTTTTATTGTTCTCTATCTTTTTGTTTTCTTCTTGTTCAACTTAAAGCATGAAAGTGAAGCAGTAATTAAAAAACGACTGCAGAAGTTTGGCAATGAAGTGCTTAGAAAATATCAAAAGCGTGCATGGTCAGAAGTTTCTCGTGAGTTAGAAGGTCGTCGCCAAAATTCCTATGATGAAATAAAAAAGAGCTTGGGAAAAATTGCTCTTAAGAATGAAGACAAATTGCGCTTTTACTTTGACCGTTGTTGGAGTGAAATTCTGCTTACCTTAAGTGGCGGAAGTGTACAGACAAGTCAAAGTCTTGCACCAACGGTGACTCCGCTTGCCTCTAAGCCTCTTGTTCCTGCAAAAGCGACTCAGCCAGAGGCAGTTGA
>DMQP01000058.1 GCA_003455655.1 Treponema sp.
CCGGGATGGTCTGAAACAATGCCTGCAAGGGCATGACCATATTCTGCACTTACAAAAATAACCGTATCAACATTCATCTGGCGCAGTAAAACCGCAAGAAGCATACTTCTGCTGTCACAGTCGCTTCCTCCGCCTGAAAGAATTGAAGGTAAGTCGGCAAAATCACTCTTTGTCTTTTCTCGTTCATACGGCATGCCTTGAGTCCAAGTAAGTAAGCGCTGAGCGAGTTCTGTTTCATCTGCACAAGAAGGAGAGAGGGCATTGTAAATGTCAAAGGCTACATTCTGCAGACGGCCGTAACTGTCACGGAAAATCATGCGGTAGTAGCGCTGCCATGCTTCTTTCCATAAAACACTCTGTTGGTACAATTGCATTACAGAAAACTCTCTTTCAATAAGATATCGGGAAGCTTCTTCGTCACTTGCATTAATGCTCGTAGTAACTTTTGTTCCGCCTATATCAAGACTCAGTTCTCTTTTTTCTTCTGAAGCAGGGTAAGCGTAAGTGGTTATAGGTCCCTGTTCAAAGTAAGAGCCGCGGTCAATACAAACTGAATCTAAAAGACTAAGCATGTAGTTAAGACAGTTTTCGTACTGGTTTTGTTCACACCAAGTAAAAAGAACCAGTGTTCCTTTTCCGTAGGTAAGAGGACTTGCAAAGCCTAAGCCTTCGTTTTCTGACTGTTTTAGTTTTAGGGTAAAAGTTGCTAAAGCGGCATCTGTTCCTCTCCAAGAAAAAGATTCGCTTGTTCCGTCAGCACCCAAAGCATCGAGTGTTCCATCGAGTGCATCTTGGGCACTGGGGTAACGGTCTGCATCGTAAATGCGCAAAATTGCCTGAACAGGAAGAAGGGCACTGTCAAACTGATAGGCAGTACTGTCATCATTTTTTGCAGAAAGGTAAAATCCTTCGGGGAAGTCAATGCTATACCCGTAAGAGGGAGAATACTGCTGTGTTGCAAATAACTGAACAGAAGAAAAAACTGTCAGACAAAGTAAGAGTGTTTTTTTAAGAGAGCGAGTGCTTGTCATTTCCCTTTACCTCGTTTATAGTGTCGGAATATGTCTCCTCTTTCCGTACTATTTGAAGACGATGAACTCCTCATTATAAACAAACCAGCTTCTCTTGCGGTACAAGGTGGAAAGGGAATTTTTCATTCTTTAGATAATGAACTTTCAGAACAAGTGGGCTATAGGGTTCATTTGGTTCACCGTTTAGACAAAGAAACCTCAGGTATACTCCTTGTAGCAAAAAATTCGACAGCTGCTGCTAAATGGACAAATCTTATTGGGCAAAAAGAAGTTGTAAAAGAATATCTTGCATTATGTATAGGTCAACCACTTGTAAAAGGGAAGCCTCTTTCAAAAGGTGTTTTTACCACTTCGGTAACTGCCCACGGAAAAACGCAAAATGCGAAAACAGATTTTGAAGTGCTCTCTTCTGGTATTGTCGCAGACCTTCCACTGTCACTGCTTCGTCTTACTTTGGGAACTGGTCGAATGCACCAAATTCGTATTCAACTTGCCCAAAACGGTTGTCCCATCGTTGCAGATGATCAGCACGGAAATTTTAAGCTGAACAAAGTGCTTTCGAAAGCGGGTATTAAAAAACTGTGTCTTTGTGCTTTTAGAGTTACGCTTCCCCTTAAAAAAGAAGGTGTGAAAACCCTTAGTGTTCCACTGCCAGCTCATTTTCAAAAAGCCCTAGAACTTTCTAGCATGGGAGATTTTCATGCAGATTGATTTGACACGTGGTTCTGTTTTTAAAAACATTCTTTTTTTTAGCGGTCCTTTTTTACTTTCCTATTTTTTGCAGACCCTTTACGGTATGGCAGATTTATACATCACCGGTCAGTTTAACGGAACTGCAAGTATTAGCGCTGTTGCCATTGGAAGTCAGGTTATGCACATGGTAACGGTTATTATTGTTGGCCTTGCAATGGGACCTGCTGTTTTGGTGGGAAGAGCTGTTGGCGAAAAAAACAAAGAAAAACTTTCTTCTGTTACCGGAAACAGCATTGTAGTCTTTGTTATAATTGCTGCTCTTTTTACTTTAGTGCTAACACTTTGTCTTTCTCCAATTGTCGCTCTTATGAAAACGCCCCAAGAGTCTGTGCAAGAAACTCAGGCTTATCTTTTGGTTTGTTTTTGCGGAATTCCTTTAGTAACAGCTTACAATGTTATTGCTTCACTTTTTCGCGGATTAGGAGATTCTAAAAGTCCACTTTTGTTTATTGCCCTTGCTTGCATTTTTAACATTGCCCTTGATTTTCTTTTTATAGGCGTGTGCAACTGGGGCGCTCAAGGTGCTGCTTGGGCAACGGTTATATCTCAGGCGGTAAGTGTTTTAGTGTCGCTTTTGTATATGAAAAAAACTTCTGGCATAAGGCTTACAAGGGAAGACCTTCGCTTACACTCTCAGACTGTTGGGAACATGCTTATTATTGGCGGTCCTGTCGCCTGTCAAGACGGTTTTATTCAGATTTCATTTTTGCTCATTACGATTATTGCAAATGGTCGTGGACTTGCGGTTGCAACAGCAGTCGGTATTGTAGAAAAAATAATTAC